>JAGQPD010000069.1 GCA_020426865.1 Planctomycetales bacterium | reverse complement strand
CCATGCCGCCACCGAAACCTTGGTTCTGGGAGTTATTGTTGTTATTGCTATTGCGGCTGCCGCGACCGCCGGCACCGCCACGTCCTCCGGCACCGTCTCCGAAACCACCTTGAGCCAGAACCGGGACACCGGCGAAGGCGGCGGGCAATTGGATTCGCAGCGGTTGCTTTGTTTTATTTTCGATCAGGACGGTTGCCAACTTAGCGTCTTTGGGGATCAGTTTCACGGCGACGTCACCGTTTTCCATGGCGGCAAACAGTTCCACCTCTTTGGCGTCGAGTTTATTCTTGCTGGCAGTTCGATCGGCAGCTGGAGCGGTGGTAGCGTGAAGGATCATCACCAAGCAGAGTGCGACGCCACAATACTGGGACAACGACATCGAAGGGCGGAGAGTGTCGAAGGCGGAAGCGAAATAGCGGTACATGGATAGGGGACTCCGTTAACTGAGAACTCGCAGCAATCTAGCCTCTTCCCCACGTCGCGTCGGCGGGCCCTCATGGGGAGTGCCGATTGCGGCACCGTTCGCACACGATCCAGGGATTCACTTCTACGATAATCGACGACTCGTCAAACACCAAACAGAATTGGCAAAAATGCGGGAAAACTCGGGATCCTTCCGCCGACACGGTTATCCAGATGGTTCGATTTTATTGGGAATGCGGGAAAAGAGAGATTTTTTTCGCAAGCTGCGAAGGGGGACATGATCGTTGTGAGGGGCCTGGTGTTGAAAACAAGCTCGTCGCAAGAAGTGGCGGCCTGGTCGCTAAATTTTTGGATGTCGCACGGCACTAGTAGGGTTTCGAAATTCCTTGAAAATGCCATACTTCTCGGTTGTTCGAGATGGGTCGTTTCGGTCGGTACTACCGACATCTCTCTGCGGTGGCACATTTTAATAGCAAAGGAATGGTAAATGTTACGGAGCTTCGTCCTGAGTGGGCAAAGACTGATGTTCCCGTTGGCAGCCTCGATGACGGGTATTTTTTGGGCGGGCATGGCTTTGGCGGCTGAAGGAGACGCGACCGAATCGGCGCCGTTTCTCACCACGGTATGGTGGTTTGTGGCGTTTTTTGGTGCGATTGTGGCGTTGGTCCAGGCGGTAGTGTTCTATCGAAAGATGAAGGAGGCGGACCAGGGAAGTGACAAAATGGTGGAGATTGCCGGTTATGTACGGCAAGGTGCCAACGCCTATCTGAGGCAGCAGTACATTGTGGTAGGTGGCTTCTTTTTGGTGATCGTGATTCTGTTGTATTTGATGGCGCGCGCGGGAGTGCAAAGCCCCTTTGTGCCGTTTGCGTTTCTCACTGGTGGTTTCTTTTCCGGATTGGCCGGCTGGTTTGGGATGAAGACAGCGACTTGGGCGAGCAACCGAACGGCGGCTGGTGCGCAGAAATCGCTGAATCAAGGATTGCAGGTGGCCTTTCGCTCGGGTGCGGTGATGGGGCTGACCGTGGTGGGACTCGGATTGTTGGACATCACGCTGTGGTTCGCCTTCCTGTACTGGATATGGCCGATGTTGGGTTATGAGCACTTGGACTTGGAATTGATCACCGTCACGATGTTGTGTTTCGGGATGGGAGCGAGTTCGCAAGCCTTGTTTGCGCGAGTTGGTGGTGGCATTTTCACCAAGGCGGCGGATGTCGGGGCCGACCTGGTGGGTAAAGTGGAGCAGGGAATTCCGGAAGACGATCCGCGCAATCCGGCGACGATTGCCGACAATGTGGGTGACAACGTGGGAGACGTGGCCGGGATGGGCGCCGATCTCTACGAATCGTATTGCGGCTCGATTTTGGCCACGGCTGCTTTGGGTGTCGCCGCATACGCAGCGGGCAATGGATTAGACACTGGCGGAATGGCCAATGTCGCCGCCCAGCTCAACGCGATGTTTTTGCCCATGGCGATTGCCGGCGTTGGCATCTTTCTGTCGATATTCGGCATCTATATGGTACGGACGGAAGAGGACGCGACGCAAAAGAACCTGCTCAATGCTTTGGCACGTGGTATCAACCTTTCCACGATACTGGTCATTGGTGCCGCAATTGTGTTGGCGATTTCTCTGATGCCTCGCACCGCGGGGACGCTGTTTCTTGGCATCCCTGGCGTTGCCTACAGTGTGATTGTCGGCCTGTTGGCAGGATGGCTGATCGGCAAGTGGACGGAGTACGCGACAAGTGACGAATATACACCCACAAAGAAGCTGGCAGAACAAGCACTGACGGGACCAGCAACAATCATCATTGGCGGTGTGGCTGACGGAATGATGAGTGTATGGGTGCCGGTGCTCGTCGTCTGTGCTGGCACATTGATGGCATTTGGATTCGCCAACGGTTGGAACTTCATTGACGTCCAATACTTTGCGTTGGGGTTGTACGGTGTCGGGATTGCCGCGGTGGGAATGCTCAGCACGCTCGGCATTACCTTGGCGACGGACGCATACGGTCCCATCGCTGACAATGCCGGTGGCAACGCCGAGATGTCGCACTTGGAGCCGATCGTGCGTCAGCGAACGGATGCCTTGGATAGCCTCGGCAATACAACCGCGGCGACGGGCAAGGGATTTGCCATTGGTTCGGCAGCGCTCACGGCGCTCGCACTGCTGGCAGCCTACGTAGAAGAGGTTCGCATTGGATTTGAGCGTTGGGGTCGGGAAGTGGCGGAGGCGCATCTTACGGAGGATGGCGTCTACAAGATTTCCAATGGCTTTGTTATCCAGCGCGCCGGTGATGAAGTGCACAAGTACATTGCTATGCCAACCGACGTACGACATGATTCGGTCCGTGAAGATTGGCGCAGTACGCCAACACTGCGTCAGTCGCTCAAGAGCGGCAGCAGCGCCGAGGCTGTCGCGAAAGCTCGGATTTCCGACACGCTCGTCCGGCCCGCGGCGGACGGTGACGGATTAGAACTTAGAAGCGGCGTGAAATTGACAGAATTGAGTCATGCATCACTGCCCGACTTCACCCGATACTACGATGCCTCACTGATGAATCCCAAGGTCCTGGTGGGGGTCTTCATCGGGGCCATGTCGACGTTCGTCTTCTGCGCCTTGACGATGAAGGCCGTAGGCCGAGCTGCTCGGGGAATGGTCGAAGAAGTTCGCCGGCAATTCAGAGAAAAACCGGGGATCATGCAGGGAACCGAGCAACCCGATTACGCGCGCCCCGTCGCCATCAGTACTCGAGCTGCCCAAATGGAAATGATTCTGCCGTCTGTGCTGGGGTTGGTCACGCCCGTTGCTGTCGGCTTTGTGCTCGGAGTCGGCGGCGTCCTGGGGCTGCTCGTCGGCACATTGACCACCGGCTTTTGTGTCGCCGTGTTCATGGCCAACTCGGGCGGCTCGTGGGATAATGCCAAAAAGTTTATCGAGGCTGGTAACCATGGCGGGAAAGGTTCCGACGCACACAAGGCCGGCGTCGTCGGCGATACCGTGGGGGATCCCTTCAAGGATACCAGCGGCCCTAGCTTGAACATCTTGATCAAGCTGATG
>JAGQPD010000068.1 GCA_020426865.1 Planctomycetales bacterium | reverse complement strand
CACGGCGGCATGAACGGCTACTGGGATCTCACCCGCGGCCCGCGCACGCGCAACACCTGCATCGACTGCCATGATCCCCACGTCCCGAAGTTCCCGATGATGATCCCGACGTTCAAGCCTCGCGATCGCTTCCTCACGCCCGCCGCGGGATCGGGGGCGGCTCATGACTGACCAGCAGACCACGATCTCGCTGCCGGTCCTGGGCGAGGTGTCGCGGCGCACGGCGATGAAGGGTGCGGGGGCGACGCTCGGCGCGGCCGCGTTCGTCGCGGCGATCGCTCCGCTGCGTCATCTCGGCGAGTCGCTCACGGCGGACGAGTTCATGCAGCGTCACTACAAGGAGTTGTCGGCGGAGGACAAGCGGGCGGTGCTTGCGCGGCTCGAGGCGGAGACGGCGTCGGAGTACGGCGCCGAGGTGCGCATCGGCGATCTCCGTCCGATCCCGGGCACGAAGTTCGTCTATGCGATCAACCTGAGCGTCTGCAACGGCAACGGCGCATGCGTGGAGGCGTGTCACCGCGAGAACAACCACGATCGCGCGACGAACCAGTCGTACATCCGGGTCCTCGAGATGCCCAAGGGCACGATGGACATGGAGCAGGGCAACACGACGTACCAGCATCCGGTGCCGGCGGACGACCGGTTCTACATGCCGGTGCAGTGTCAGCAGTGCGATGAGCCGCCGTGCGTCGACGTGTGTCCGGTCGAGGCGACCTGGAAGGAGGACGACGGCATCGTCGTCGTCGACTACAACTGGTGCATCGGGTGCCGCTACTGCGAGGCGGCGTGTCCGTATCACGCGCGTCGGTTCAACTGGAAGGCGCCGGAGGTTCCCGCGGCCGAGATCAATCCCGACCAGGGCTACCTGAGCAACCGCATCCGGCCGCAGGGCGTCGTCGAGAAGTGTCATTACTGCCTGCACCGCACCCGGGCCGGACGTCTGCCCGCGTGCCTGGAGGCGTGTCCGACCGGCGCCCGCGTCTTCGGCAACATTCTCGATCCTGACTCCGAAGTCCGCTGGTTACTGAAGAACAAGCGTGTGTTTATTCTCAAAGAACACTTGGGGACTCAGCCCGCGTTCTTCTACTTCTCTGACGATTAACCGGCAACCAGCTTTTCTTCGTTGGACGACCGATCAATGGCAAGCAACATCTGATATCAATAACACAACGCATCGCAGATCAGTCCTGCGGCTAGGGACTCAAGGAATCCTGACCATGAGCGACGCAGCGATAAAAAATCAGACGGACGTCGAAGAGCCGGCGTTGCTTACCTATCTCGGCTTCCTTCGACGTTCGCTTTGGCTCGTTACCGAAGGTTCGCTCCTGTACTATGCTTGGATGATGGCGTTGACGGCGATTGCATTGGTCGGGGCCAACGCTTGGGCCCATCAAGTTGCCGACGGTATGATTACGACCAACATGACGGACTATGTCAGTTGGGGTCTGTACATCGCAAATTTCACGTTCTGCGAGGGGCTGGCAGTCGGTGGCGTGCTGATGGTGATCGCTGCGTACCTCTACGACGACGATGATATGCACCAGGTCGTATTTATCGGTCAGGCAATCGCCATCGCTGCGATTGTAATGTGCACGCTGTTTGTCACCGTTGACTTGGGACGTCCGGACCGATCCTGGCACCTGATCCCCATCATCGGTAAGTCGAACTGGCCCATCTCAATGATGACTTGGGACATCGTGGTGCTCAATGGGTACCTGCTCCTGAATCTCCACATCGTCGGATACTTGCTCTATATTCGGTACCGAGGAAAGCAGCCCAATCCAACCTGGTATATCCCCTTTATCTATGTCTCCATCGGCTGGGCGATCAGTATTCAGACCGTAACCGCGTTTTTGTACTGCGGTTTGGGTGGCCGGCCGTTTTGGAATACCGCCCTGCTTGCTCCACGCTTCCTGGCATCAACCTTCGTAAGCGGCCCTGCATTCATCATCCTGGTGATGCGCATTATGCGCGTCCTGGGTGTGTACGCCGCCCCGCCAGGTCCAGCGCAGATGTTGATTCGAGTGATTCGCATTGCCATGATCATCAATCTGATCATGATGTTCAGCGAGTTCTTCACTCTGTTCTACGCCGGCGGCGATCACGCCGTGGCCGGTACGTACTTGTTCTTTGGACTGCACGGTCATCACGCCCTGGTGCCATGGATCTGGACCGCTGTCTGTTGCGATATCCTGGGTACCATACTGTTCTTTTTGCCCGGCGCCATGGAGCGAGGGAACATACGAATCGCGGCATGTGTGCTGTGCATCGCCGGCGTCTGGATCGAAAAAGGCATGGGACTGATCGTCCCCGGTTTCGTCCCCTCCACCCTCCACCAACTCGTTGAATACCTCCCCAGTCTTTCCGAATGGAAGGTGAGCACGGGGATTTGGGCCTTCGGTCTGATGCTCATCACTGCTTCGCTCAAGCTGATCATCAACGTACTTACTGGTCGCCTCCATCAGCGGCCAAGTCGCACTCGACGACGCCCCCCACGGTCGTGGCTGACCCAACGTCTCTCGCGATAGCACCTGCGATCATCCAGTTATCTGCGCGTCTCCCTCGGACAAGTTGTGCAAATCGCGAGACGAGGCCCCCTTCGGTCGAAAACCTGGCAGCGGTTGCTGAACGTGCACGTTCTGGGATGCAAGCCTCAAGCCAAAGCATCCGCGTGACCGAAGAATCAAACGATTCCCTACAATCGTTACATCCGGAACCGTTGTCATCTAGGCGATGCCTTCATGCGACGTCCGAAAGCATGCGAAAAGACAATTCTTACCGAACTGCGGACCACGTGCAGGTAAAACCAGCGGAATACGCCCTCTCCGGCGCGCTGTTGGCTTGCCTCTGCATCGGCGTGCTCACGTCCTGCAAGCTTCCGCTGCCCGATCCATTCAAGCCGGAAGCACGCTTGGATCTAGGCTGGCCGGGCAGGACCGAGAATACGACGCCCGATCGTCCACCGATCCACGTCGATATCCCGGTGATAGCAGGGGCAAAGTATGTCAACAACGACGAACTTTGCCAGGTCTGCCACAAAACGTATCACGAGTCATTTGCTAGCAATGTGCACCGCAACAATGGATGCGAATCGTGCCACGGGCCAGCTAGCAAACACCTGGAGTCGCGAGGGAGCGAGCCGGGATCGGTGCTCAGCTTTACCAAGTTAAAGAAGGCCGAACGCTCCGAGATCTGCGCGCAATGTCATGCCCAAGACGCATGCACACCGGGACAGACCTGGCGCACGTCGGAGCACGCACACCACGGGGTAGCATGCACGGATTGCCACTCGAAGGGCCATTACAACATCCCTGAAGGGACACCGACAACCGTCCCCGACTACGCGGCGCTGGAAAAGCCCGACTGGATCTCGCTGGTTGCCAACATCTCGAAAGCGGGTGGCGAAGACATTTTGAAGAAACGTGGCCCCGAAGAGCAGCTCCCGTCGCTGCGCGGGACATCCAACAACCTGGGCGCGGTGATGCCGGTTGTCTGCTACGCATGTCATGGCGACAAGTACGATCTGGAACGCGTCGCACACCCGCACCAGATTAATGGACCACACGCCATGCAGTGTAATACTTGTCACGACCCACATGGCAGTGTCCGCGAACATGCCAGAAAAAACCTCTGCCTGGAATGCCATAACAACTCCAGTCCCAACCTCACGTGGCATACGTCGCTGCACGACAAGGTCGGCGTGCGTTGCACGGACTGTCACAATCCGCATCCCGAGGCAAGTGTCCGCAAGGTGGTCGACATCAACCACACAGCGGTACAACGCCCGCAGCGACTGCCGATGTCCGTGGACGAACCGAATGTCTGTTACCGATGCCATCAGACGCAATTCGCTCAGGCACAGCTACCTTCGCACCACCCCGTAAGAGAAGGCAAAATGTCCTGTTCCGACTGCCATGACCCGCACGGCCAGAATGAAGGAAACCTGAAAGCCGAAACGGTCAACATGCTTTGTTACAAGTGCCATGCGGACAAACAAGGGCCCTTCGTACACCAGCACGCACCGGTAGAAGAGAACTGCTCCATCTGCCACAATCCACATGGGACAACCGCCAACAACCTGCTCCACCAGCCGACGACATTTTTGTGCCTTCGCTGCCATACAGGACACCGCTCACCGCCTTCCGACCACTTTGGCATCGGCACGTCCGATATCGATAACCTGGCATACCAGCGCCCGGTACTCTTCACCGACTGCACTCAATGCCATCAACAAGTACACGGAAGCGATCAACCATCACAACTTATCGAGGGGGCCTTCTTCAGATAGGAGGAAAACGGCCAATTCGCAACCGTCACCGTCCACGAGTGACGAAACTTCAGGACCTGATGAACATGACCCAGTGGACCACCTTCCTGTGCGCATTGGCCATCGCGATCCCGCTCGCGCGCGCCGAAGGTGTCGAACCCACGTCGCCCATGGCTCGCCTCCCCTTGCCGGAGAACTCGCAGCCACCACCGGAAAGCAGTCGGTTGGTCTGGGAACCCACTGCTTTCCTCGACGTCGGGTTTGACAGCATTGCTGCGCCAATAGCCACAGCCAGCTGGCCCGCAAGGCTAGACGAAGGACGTGCGGCCGAGTTGCCAACGGAACCGTCACAAATCAACACATTCACGGCATCACCAGCCGATGCGGCACTGTTGCAGACCGCTGAAGCGTCGACCACAACCGGTGCCGTGCCGTTGTTTGCTCCGCCCCCACTCCCCGATCCCGCTCGTTTAACATGGGAGAACAATGGCGTGGGCCCGGTGGCAGCACTGAGCGGACCGCAGTCCTCCTACGATGCGGACGCCAGTGCGTACGTCGAATCCAATACCAGCTACTTGTTCAATGACATTGTATTGCCCGAGTATGCGCGGCGGAGTCTGATAGCGGGCCGACTAGGTGTTTGGTCGGTCGACGATAGTGGTAGTCCCGTAAAGATCGGCGAATATCAGAGCCTGAAATCTTCAGTATTTCTCGACCTCGACGGCCTCATTTCCGATGGTGTGCGCACTTGGGATTTCGTCGGCACATTTCTCGACAATGACGCTTCGAAGATAAAATTGAACTACTTCGGGCCATCCGTTTCGACTCGGTTCGACTACGATCGATATCTTCGGCGTTTGGACCGCGATCCGCTCGACGGTTACGTTGATTTCGATCAGCAGCCCCCCTTGCCATTGCCACCGGCCCCGGAAAACTTCCGGGACATGCGCGAAGACCAGACCGTTGGCGAGGACTTTGCAATCCGCGTCGAGGAGCTCAACGGCAGCATTCGTGGGAATCTTACGTCGCATGTCGATTGGCGCCTCAACGTTTGGGCGATGCGAAAGCACGGAGAACGTCAGGCCACAGCCATGGCCCACTGTTTTACTGCTCCCAATGCCGTCGACACCAACGGCAACTCCGCGACTGGCGTGGCATGTCACGTTCTCAACCAGCGGCAGCGGATTGATTGGTTAACGACAGAAGTGCAACCCGTCTTCGAAGGTCACTACGGCCCGCTAACGGCACAGTATTCGCATACTCTCCGGATTCTCGGCACCGATGACCAACTTGTGACGCGGCCGTATGATAATTTCGGCATCACCGGCGACCAACCCTACGGCGTCGTTCCGGAAAACGTAACCAACATCGACCGACTACGGTTGAGCTCACAACTTGGCGCAGACCGCGATGTCTACGTTAACATCCTGGCCGGCAGCACTGAAAACCGGGTTCGCGATACGAACCGTCGTTTCCACGGGTTTGATCTTCGGTTGTCGGACCGCTCCATCGAAAACCTTACCATCACCGGCAATATCAAGAAGTATGTCCAGACTGGTCAGTTTCCACCGTCCCTAGCCGAATTTGAAACGGCGTCTGCGATTCGCGTCCCGATCAACTACGACCGGACATCCGCTGGCTTCGATGCTACCTGGCGTCCGTTAGCCGACGAGTCGCTCTGGGCAAGCAACTTACGCCTGACGTGGGGCTACGAATATCGAGAGATACAGCGCGAGAATGCTGTTTTCGTCGAGCAGAATACGACGTTTAATCAATCGGGCACGCAAACCAACAACGTCTTCTTTCGCGCAGCGAAACGCTGGACAACAACGTTTGATTCCAGTCTCGGATATCGAATTTCGTTTATCAACGATCCGCTGTACGCAATCTCGACAAATGCAACAACCAACACCAGTTTGCCAACAACGTCACATCGTGTCGATTTGCGCAGCAGTTGGGCGCCGGCCCCATCCTTGCTTTTTACCAGTCAGGTAGGAATCATCAACAGCCAACACCATTCGGACGTAACGAACTTCACAGAAGACAATTACGATCTGGTTTTTACCAGTTGGTATGCGCCATTGCCACGTTGGTCGCTGTCGTCAGCGATTGCCTTCTATTCCAATTGGATCGATCAGGACATCACGCTGGGAACACGCAGCAGCCCACTTACACTTCCGTGGGACTATGGTGGTCGGAGCGAGCTGTTTAATCTCGGTACGACTTACGCGTGGTCCGAGAAGATTGCACTGTCGGCGACCGTCGACTTCGTCAACGCGAGAAACGCATTCGACGACACAATCCCCTGGCCTGATATCCCGTATTACTCGGACGTCATTGTCGAGACGTTGCGGTTTGGCGGCGGTGTTGACTATTGCCTCGGCCCCAACGCCAGTTGCTATGTCCGATATCAAACGTTTGACTACGACGACCAAAGCTCGTTTCTCGACGGAGGCCGGGTGAAAATGCTGCTGTTCGGCGGCACGGCAGTGTTCTAGACGCGCCAACGTCTTCCCCCCGAACCGTGCGACATAGGCAGGAGGAGCGGTTCAATTCGCGAGATGCCGATTGAGAAAGTCGAGGTAAACCTTCCAATCACCACGTACCATTCCGTGGCCACCTTCGTGCATATAGAACGCCAATGTACCGCCGACAAGCGTATCGGCGGCGGGCAGGTCCTCGATATCGATCCCGGTTTCGCCCAGCAGTCGATACACCGGCGTGGCAGCTTGAGCGGCCAGGAATTCGCCCTTGGGGTCAGACCACTTGTCAGCGGTGCCGGTTTGCAGCAGGAGCGGTCGGGGCGCAATTAGCGCGACTAATTCATGGGCGTCGACCGGAGCGGCGTTCGGATCGGGCGCCCACACCTGGTAGTTTTTCGCAAACTGATAGGCATAGCGTTTGGGCGATGCGAGGTGGCCAATCGTTTCGCCGTAGTTGCGCCGGCTTAGGGCTGCGCCCCCTTCGCCAGAACAGCTGGCAATCACCGCTGCCACTCGCTCGTCGTTAGCACCGGCCCACATCACCGTCTTCCCCAACCGTGAAATCCCAGTGATCGCGACACGCTTGCCGTCGACCGATTCGTCGGTCTCGAAATAGTCGATCGCACGACTGATCCCCCAAGCCCAAGCGGCAATCGTTCCCCACTCACCATCGGCGAGCTCTGGGTGATCTTCATGCAAATACTGCTGTCGGACGCCATGTGCCATCGCACCGTCAACGTCTGGATCAATATCGGCATAGTTGAAGGTGGCAAATCCAAATCCAGCATCAACGATTTGGCGCACTGGCACGTGACCAAAACGACTGGGCCCCCGCGCCTCGACCCGCCGATTCTGCTCGCGATCCCACCGCTGTCCAACTCGCACTTTTTCGTCGTTGACTGCCAGGTTATTGGGAACAAAGCTGATCGATAATAACAGAGGTACCGGCTCTTCGTGTTGGGCGGGCACATAGATCAGTAGCTCAATCTGTCGAGCTTGCTCCCCCGTTCCCAAATGGATGACCACCTGCTTGCGCAATGCCGTGCCATCCAACGCGGGCGTCGCGTCCTCCACCACCTCAAATCGCATGTCGGCTGGCTTGGCAGCCGCACGACCGTATTGATGCTCCTCGAAGATCCGCCTCAACTCCGGACGCCGCAGCCGTCGCCACTCGTCGGGCGACGTCACCGGTCGACCATTGGCAAGCGTCAGTGGATCAGGCAAGTCATACGTGCCCACGTTCGCTTCCGTATAGTTGACCGAAATTCCATTGTTTTCGTCGTCCGGATAATCCGGTAATTCAAGGCTCCTAGCTGACTGACTCAAACAGAGCGAAAAGAATCCGATTAGCAACACAATTCTTCCGAACATGATCGGTCCTTGGCAATTTGGGCGCTCAGCGCAGTGACTCACAAAGATTCGTAAACCGCAAGCAGCCGATCACGCTGGTACTTCCACGCCAGTTCATCCTCGATTCGACGCCGCCCTGCCGTTCCCATCCTGGCCCGCAATTCAGCGTCGTTCATGAGCCGGACCAGTGCGTCGGCGTAACCTACTACATCGTTATTAACAACATAGATCGCCGCATCCTCGGCAGTAATGCGGTTCTCGGCCGTATCGAACGCGACGACGGGTTTTCCTAGCGCCATATACTCCATGGTCTTGATCGTCGTGCAGCTGTCATTGTAGGGGTTGCTGGGATCCGGCGTCGCGCCGATATCAAAGGTGGCAATATAACGCGGAACATCGTGGAACGGAACTAGCCCGGTGAAAACAACATGGTCCTGCAAACAGAGTTCGTTTGCCAGCTTTTTCAACGATTCCAGGGACCTTCCGCTGCCAACCAATAGGCCCATGAAGTCGCTTCGTCCGCGATTCGTGCGTAGATGATGCAGCGCCCGGATCAGGCACTCGACACCATCCTGTTCCCCCATCTCTCCCACAAATCCGATGACCAAACGCTGAGACATTTGCCCCACATGCACCGGCACATGTTGTTGCCGAAAGAAAAAATCTGCTGGACCGTTCCGAACAACGGTGCAAGTGTCAGCATGGGCTCCACCCCGGCCCATTTGCGTCTTTCGCTGTGTTTCATTTGTGGAGATCAAGCGGTGAGCCCAGCGGCAGGAGATTCGCTCAAACATTAACAGGAGACGGTACAACACACGGTTGCGTCTACCTTGGGCCTGAAAGAGTTCGGGGGACAAGTCATGATGATCCATGACGAATTTCTTGCCCAAAATGCGGTAGAAGACACCGAGCAATCCGTTCAAGTCGGGCGGCATATGAATGTGGATAGCATCCATGCCGTGCCGCAACCAGACAGACAGAGAAATCGCCCCAGCGACAATCAGGCTATATCCATATTCCCAAACGTACCCCACGACGCCGCCAGTATCTCGCGGGGCAGGGTACCGGTAGACCCGCACACCATCCACCACATCCCAGCGATTTCCGTTCTTCTTGTCTCCTGGACAGATCACCGATACATCGTATCCGGCCTGAACCAACGCGGTTGCCTCGAGGCACACTCGCGTGTCACCGGGATATCCACCGTTTTCCAGCACCATCACGATGCGGTATCGCCGTCTACTCATCTCTATCAACTGCAAGGTCTCACACGCCACATCGAGGTCTTCGCTACCGCACGTTTGCGGCAGTCACATTCACGCCCATTCCACCCTACCTCATTGCGACGTCACGCCTCTTACTCCGCATACTGCTGCCCACGTTGGCCGAACTATCCTCAAATAACAATCCATTCGTGATCGCACGATCGATCTCCAGCGCCAGTTCCTGTACGTAGGGTTCCATCAGCATCCCAGCCGGATAAACTCGTAACTTCTTCTGCTCGACTCCGCCTTGAGCGATCGTCTTCCACCCAACTTCTGCACCGTTGAGTTCCGGATAATTCAAGGCAGGACACAAATAGGTAATGCGCCCCGGATACGCTCGCGGACGATAGTGCTCCGCAATCCGGTCATTGTTCGCCCACAATGCGGCTAATGATCGATCGACATTTCGGACCTGTGAAGCACTTCGCGATGATGGTACGATCGTATCCCGCCACACCTCCTGACGTCGTTTCAGTTCCCGCATCTTCCCTTGGACGAACATTCGCTTATCTTCCCTGCGCAAACGCCAATAGTTCTGCACATGAAAATTCAGGTTTTGAAACGAACGGACCCACCTGCCGGCCAACGAGGGCGGAGTAACATTCGCCCAGTTGTGGGCATCAAGCATTCCGAGGAATGCGACGTGTTCCCCCAAATCGAATAATTGGGTGGCAATTTCCAAGGCAATCGTGCCCCCCAAGCAATACCCCGCCAGCAAGTAGGGGCCCGACGGCTGGAGCTTCAGAATCTCTTCCAGATACGTCTTGGCCATCTCTTCGACCGTCGCCGGTAATTCGTGACCGCCATCCAAGCCCAGCGCTTGAATGCCGTAGACGGGCAGGTCATCCGCCAGGTTCCGAGCCAGGTCATCGTAGATCAACACGTTCCCACCTGCGGCATGGACCAAAAACAATGGCGGCCGCGCCCCTCCCGCGCGCAAGGGAACCAGACAATTCCATTGCGGCTGCCAGTTCTCCGATCGTAGAATCGTCGCCAGTCCCGCAATTGTCCGGGCCTGCAACAGTGTTGCGAGCGGCAGACGCTTGCCGTATACCTTTTCGATCTCGCTGACTAGCTGCACGCCAAGCAATGAATGCCCACCTAACCGGAAAAAGTCATCATTCGTGCCAACCTTGGACACGCCCAACAATTGCTCCCACAAGCGAACAAGTTGCAATTCAATCTGATCAATGGGCGCCTGGTAATCGTCGTGGGCTTGCGTCGTATCGACATCCAGCCGCATCAATGCGTTGCGATCCACCTTGTTGTTCGGCGTACGCGGCAGACGGTCCAACTCCACAAACAATGCTGGAACCATATACTTCGGCAGCTTCTCCTGTAACGCTGCTACAAGGCTTGCGACGTCCAACAAATCTCCGTCGGCGAGAACCACATAAGCCACCAATCGTGAATCACCCGGTGCAAAGTCCTTGGCGATGACAGCACTGTCTTGCACGTTCGGCTGGGTCAACAGTACGGCCTCGATCTCTCCCAGCTCGATGCGATATCCTCGGATCTTCACCTGATTGTCCATACGCCCCAAGCACTCGATGCGCCCGTCAGCGAGATACCTGGCCGTGTCTCCCGTCCGGTAGAGGCGATTGCCGCGCCGCAATCGATCGGAAAGGGGATTGTCGATAAACTTCTCCTGCGTCAATTCGGGACGATGCAAGTACTCGTCCGCCAACCCCTCCCCGCCAATAAACAACTCTCCAGGCACACCCACAGGCATAGGCTGATGCCATTCGTCCATGATGTAGAGTTGCGTGTTGGCAATCGGCCGCCCGATCGAAATTGTGCCCGAGTCCCTTGAAAGCCGTTCCACACTCGACCACACCGTTGTTTCGGTCGGACCATACATGTTCCACAACTCAGAGCAGCGATCGAGCAGCGGATGCAGCAAGTCCCGAGGAAACGCCTCGCCACCGCAGAGGACCTTCAATGTTGACAGACCTTTCCATCCCGAACTGATCATCATCCGCCACGTTACCGGTGTCGCTTGCATGATCGTCACACCGTGTTCTTTTACAAGCGAGACGAGCTTCTGCCCATCGGCTGCCTCTTCCGCCGACGCAATCACGACGCGACCGCCAGCCAGTATCGGCAGGAAGAGTTCAAGACCCGCAATGTCAAATGACAAAGTGGTCACTGCCAACAGCACGTCCTCGGGTGTCATTCCTGGCTGTTGCTGCATGGAGCACAGAAAATTCACGAATGCTCGTTGCGAGATCTTTACACCCTTGGGTCGTCCGGTGGACCCCGATGTGTAGATTACGTAGGCCAGTTTGCCTGCCGTCGGTATCACATCGGGACAACTGTCTGGCCATGCTGCCGGCCCACTATCCGATCCATGATCCAGTTCCACGATCTCTCGATCGCGCGACTCTACCAAACGACGATATGCTCGATGCGCAACCGCCACCGTCGCTTCCGAATCGTGAAGCATATATTGAATTCGGTCGAGCGGGAAATTCGGATCGATGGGCACGTAAGCGGCCCCCGTCTTCAGAATACCGAGCAAACCGACCAGCATCTCGGGTGAACGTTCCGAACATAGGGCAACCAGTGCCCCCGGCGCAACCCCTTTGGCAATCAAGCAGTTCGCCAGTCGATTCGATTGTTCGTCCAATTCACGATACGTCAGGGATTGGCCGTGCCCTTCGACAGCGATTTCGTCCGGCCTACGTTTTGCCTGGGCGACAAATAGCTCCTGGACCGTCTTGTCGAGCGGAAGCGGCATATCGGTCGCATTCCATTCCACGAACATACGATCGCACGACTCTCCCGCAATCAGCGGCACCTGCCCTAGCTGATCAGCCCCTGCGATCAATCCGCGAATAAATAATTCAAACTGCTGCAAACGGTCCGCAATTGAGTCCGCAGTAAAAACGTCGGTGTTAAAGGTGCATTCCAATTCCATCCGGTCGTACCCGCGAATGATATTGAAGAACCAATCAAAGTTCTCAAAACGACGTGGATTGGTCCCAATTTTCGTCGCCAAGCCGCTGAACGACGCGCCCGCATGATCTGGATCCATATTCAACACAATCGATACCAATGGTGGTCTCGATGGATCGCGGACGACTCGTAGCTTCTTCAGCAACGTTCCAAATGTAATGTCCTTCCTATCGAACGCCTCCAATAATTGAATCTTCGCGTTTGTGACATGCTGCTTGAAGGGCTGGTGTCGATCCACACTCACCCGAATGGGCAACAAGTTCGCGGTGTGCCCGACAAGATTGTGTTGGCCGGTCATCGCCTGGTCCGCCGCCACGATTGCCACAACAAAATCATCCTGACCCGACAATCGTTCAAGATATGCCGTAAACGCCCCAAACAGCCAGGCAAACACCGAGCAGCCATGCTTGGCGGCCGCAGACGCGATCGCACGCACGACCTCTGCATCCAAGTCGCGACTGATTCGTTCCGCCGAAAACGTCTTGTACTCGGGGCGTGGTTTGTCGCTCGGTAGACTGACGACCGGCGGCGGATTGTCAAGCCGTTCCAACCAGAATCGCTCGGTCTCTTTCGTCTCAACAGAATCGACGCGAGTTGACTCGGCCATCGCGTAATCGACAAATGACGTAGCATCATCCAATTTGGCAACACGGTTCTCGCACGCAGCGGAATACATTTTGCCTAAATCGTGGACCAGCACACCGCAAGAATACCCGTCGGCGACAATATGATGGGCGGTGAGGAAGAGCTCGTAGCGATCTGCGGCAAGTTGCACAATGCATGCGCGCACCAACGGCCCCTGCTGCAGATCAAACGGCGTGAGTCCCTCGTTGTCTCGTAACCGTTCCCACGCCGCGTGCTGTTCTTCGAGCGACAATTCCGTCAAATCGTGCAACGGCACATCAAGCGTCAACGAAGACACCACGCGCTGCGACTGGCCGTCGGCGGCAACGACGATTCGCAACGCGTCATGCCTGGCGACGAGCTGCGTCAACGCAGTTCGCATGGCACCGATATTCAAATGGCCACTGAACTGCAATCGGAGCGGCTGATTGTAGGAGCAATTCAGATCATCGCTCATGGATGCCGCAAGCCAGATTTCTTCCTGGGCCGCGGTAAGTGGTATCTGTCCATCGGCAAGCTTGGCGGGTTTTGCGGCGGTGATCGGCAGGCGTTCGTCCATCTCCTCACCCGCTCTCGGTAGGAAACCTTCCCGTTGCATTTCCTCAAGGCTCGACTGCATGGCTGTCAGAAGCTTTTGACAATCGTCGTCCGTATGCTCGGTCGAAAAAATGAACAACCGATTCTCGAAAATGTGGATACCACGTTCGCGCAGGTGGTAAAACAGCAAACCACCGTATGTGAACTCTGGCGGCACCGAGACATAGACCAGCGAACTAAAGTGGCTCAGATGGTAAGGGGCCCGATACTTATCAAAGAGCTTACGGAACTCCACGGCGACAGCATTGGCCTTTTGTGCCACCCGCTGCTGCAGTCCCGGGCCCTCTCCCTTCAACTTCGTCAGCACCCCCTTGGCGGCGGCCAGTGCTAACGGATGGCGTACAAAGGTCCCGGCAAAAAACGTCACACCGACCTCGGGCGCCGAGTCGTCACCGTACTGCCATGGGCCACCATCTAGCGCATCCATGAACTTGGCCCTGCCCGTGACGACACCAATCGGCACGCCACCGCCAACGACCTTACCGTACGTCGCCAAATCCGCTCGAATACCGAAATACGCCTGCGCGCCCCCTGGTTCCAGCCGGAACCCTGTTACGACTTCATCAAAGACGAGCGCCGTTCCGGTAGCCTCAGTAATGACGCGAAGTTGTTGCAAGAACTCGCGTGGGACCAAGTCCAATCGCCGTGCCTGCACCGGCTCGACGAGTACCGCCGCAATATCATCACCATAGCGTTCGATGATCTCGAGTGACTCTTGACTGCCATATTTTAGGACAATGATCTCGCCAAACGTTCCGTGCGGGATCCCAGGCGCCGTCGGCATGCAGTGCAGTTCACCGTTCCGCACCACGGGCCGCGCAAGAACTTCGTCGAAGATCCCGTGATAGGCGCCTTCGAATATGACGATCTTATCTCGAGCTGTCACGGTGCGCGAAACACGGATTGCTGCGAGCACAGCCTCGGACCCGGAGCTACAGAACCCAACGCGTTCGGCACCGGTCAATTCTTGAACCAACCGGGCCACTTCGCCCGCCATCGGATGGATCGGTCCCGTTTCGAAGCCGGCATCGAGCTGCTTCTTCACGGCTTCAACAACAACAGGCGGCCGATGTCCCAGCAGGCTGGCGCCAAAGCCCATCACGAAATCGACGTATTCGTTTCCGTCGACGTCCCACACCCTGGATCCTTCGGATCGCACCGTGTGAATCGCGTACACGGCCTCCTTCCATACCCCTTTGAATCCCGCCACACTGCGAGGATCAGCGAGCAGTGCCCGATTTTCCGACGCCAGTTTTTTCGATGTTGCCGTCTTCGCTGTATAACGAGCGATGAACTGTTCGAGCCGCGTTTTTTGCTCGTCACTCAACGTGTGTGCCCGACTCCGATCCAACGGGCGATACGGCCCATGACTCACCTGAGATGACTCACCCTGCCCACTGACTTTGATGCCCGGCTTCCCCTGCTGCCTCACTTCCAACGAACCTGGCGTTGCCGCTGCTTGTCGTCGAAGTTGCTGCACCAAGTGACTGGTCGTTGCAACGTGCTGTTCCAACAAGCCCAGATAGTCCTGACTGTCACTGGTAATTCCACCGATCGCGACTTGCTGTCCCGAAGGCAAGAATGTGGCAACTGCGCTGTCCGGCACCGCCATCGAACCTGCAGCAACGGCCGGCGAAACAGATTCGGCCGCATTCTTTTCTTCAGGAAGAGCCTTATCCAAGTAATCGGCAATCGCGTCAATGGACGTAAGCTCCTGCATCAATTGCCGGAACGTCACCTTGGTTTGATAGCGAGATTGAAGTAACGTGGCGACTTGGGTCAATAAGAGAGAATCCAACCCAAATTCAAACAGCGACGCTTGCACGTCTGCGTGGGACAGGTCAATGCCCGAAAGTTCTTCGAGCAAGGAACTCACCTCGGAAATCAATCTGGTCTTCCGCGGCGGTGACACCGCGGACCGTCCTGAGCTCGATTTCTCACACGCAGCCGCAACGACTCCCAATGACGTCCCCGGAGAATCTGTGGAACCGGTCGCATGGTCATCATTCGCGTCATTGGTCGCGTTCGGCTGGGCATCGGCAAGCCGTTGCTCCGAGGTGTGCGCTTTTGACGGCGATGTTGGCCAACACCTAGTTCGCGCGAAAGGGTAGGTCGGCAACGTCACTCGCCGCCGTCGTTGGTTCGCATAGAATTGCTGCCAATCGATGGCGACGCCCGACAGCCAAAGTGCACCCAGAGCGCTGAAGATACCTGGGCCACCGGGCTCTTCGTCATAGGGCATCGACGTCACCACGCGCTGTGATTTATTGCGAGCCGGATGCTGCAACGCCAACTGAGTCAACCCGCTTCCCGGCCCCACCTCAAGCAGCACATGGCCGGAATCTTTAAACAGTTGTTGCACGCCATCGGAAAATCGCACGGCATCGCGAACGTGCGTCGCCCAGTATTCCGGGCTCGTTGCCTGGTCCGGTTGAATCCATTGCGCCGTAACATTCGAAACGTATGGAATCTGCGGCGCTGCTAACGAAACGCTCCGGAGTACCTCCGTAAATGGCGCCACCACCGGATCCATCATTTGCGAATGGAACGCATGGGATGTCCGTAAGCGTTTGGCGACGATACCTCGCTCAGCCAACACCAACTCCAGTTGATCAACCGCTGCATGTGTGCCAGAAACAACACACAGCGAAGGAGAATTCACGGCGGCAATCGCCAATTCCCCATTCAACAACGGCAGTACGTCCGACTCCGCCGCGCGGACCGAGAGCATGGATCCGTCCGGCATCGACTGCACAAGTTGCGCACGACGGGCAATTAGGGTCAGCGCGTCTTCCAACGACATGACACCTGCCAGGCATGCGGCAACAAACTCGCCGACGCTGTGACCGATCATGGCGGTGGGACGGACTCCCCAGCTCATCCAGAGCATCGCCATCGCATACTCGATGACGAACAGGGCAGGTTGCGTGAACCTGGTCTGCCGAACCTTTTCCGATGCCAGCTCCTCTTCATGTTCTAGCGGAAACAGTATATGACGAAGATCTTCCCCCAAACTTGGCAGCAGCAGCCTTGCGCACTGGTCCACGACGTCCCGGAAGACATCTTCCTGGCCGTACAGCTCCCTCCCCATGCCAGAAAATTGTGCTCCTTGCCCAGGAAACATGAAGACAATCGGAGGGTCATTATGTTCTTGCATCCCGTGCCCAGATCGCGGGCTCTTGGGATTTCGAAGCTGTTCGCATGCCGTTTCAATATTGTCGCATGCAACGTATTGCCGATGCGCAAATTCCGTGCGGCCAATCTGCAGCGTATACGCAACATCCGACAACAGTAGGCCTGGATTCTGTTGCAGGTGGTCGGCCAATCGCACGCGCATGCGATCAAGTGCGTCTGGGGTCTTGGCACTGAGTAGCAGCAGCTGTTGACGACGGGATGGACCATCGGTGGCCACAGGCGGCGCCTGCTGAACGACCACATGTGCATTGGTTCCGCCAGTACCGAACGAACTGACGCCGGCACAACGAGGCTTCCCACGATCGGTCGTCCAGTCTTTGAGCGTGGAATTCACGTAGAAGGGAGAGTTTTCCAGGTCCAACTTCGGATTTGGGCTCTCAAAATGCAGGCTCGCCGGAATCTGGGCATGATGGAGCGACAGGGCGGTCTTGATCAACCCAGTCGCACCCGAAGCAGCGTCCAAATGCCCGACGTTGCTCTTCACCGATCCAAGTCCACAAAACTGCTTGCGGGACGTCCCCCGGCGAAACGCGTCGGTCAGTGCCGCGACCTCGATTGGGTCGCCCACCGGCGTCGCGGTCCCATGCGATTCGATATACGTGACGTCCTCAGGCTCGACCCCCGCCATTGCCTGGGCCAACGCGATCACCTCCGCTTGCCCCTGAATCCCGGGCGCTGTAAAGCTGACTCGATCCGCACCGTCATTGTTGAGCGCAAATCCTCTGATCACACCAAAGATCTGATCGCCATCAGCAACGGCTTCGTCGACTCGCTTTAGGACGAGCAGTGCCAGTCCATTGCTGAACGTCGTTCCTTGTGCATTGGCGTCGAAGGTGCGAGTCCGCCCGTCTGGCGATCCAATGTTGCCTTCCTGAAACAGGTACCCTCGTTCCTGTGGTACCGTTACCGAAACGCCACCGGCAATCGCCATATCGCACTGATACGTCAGTAGCGACTGGCATGCTTGACAGATCGCTGTGAGCGAACTGGAACAGGCTGTATCCAGGCTGATGGCGGGACCGTTCAAGTTCAGTTTGTATGCGGCGCGAGTGGCAATATAATCCTTCTCATTGCCAAACATCACTTGCTCGCGTCCGACAAGCTGCATCAATTCGGGGCGATGATGCAATTCCTGAAGATAATAGGTATTGAATGTGGCTCCACAGTAGATCCCGACTGGTACGTTGATTCGCCCAGGAGCATATCCGGCACGCTCCAAGGCCTCCCAGCATCCCTCAAGAAACACTCGATGCTGCGGATCCATCACCTCTGCCTCTTTGGGATGGATACCGAAAAATTCGCGATCAAAGCAATCCGCGTCCCGCAGCACTCCACGGGCGGGAACATAGTTCCCTTCCTTCCGTAGCCTATCGACATCCAACCCGGCACGCGCCAGTTCCTCGTCACTAAAGAACGATACGGTGTCTCGTCCCGCGACTAAGTTTTGCCAGAATTCTTCAACCGACTCCGCGCCAGGAAAGCGCCCGTGCATGCCAATAATGGCGATTCCCTCAAGTTCACTCATGGTTTCGACCTCGACCGCATTTTCTTCATCGCCAACAGCATATCCCGCTGTCGCTTGCCTCGTTCTTCACTCTTCGCAAGTCGGTCTCCCCCGTCATCTTTTGCATCCAGATGTTCCGACAATGCCAGGATCGTCGGATAGCGAAACAGCGCCAACAATCCGATCGGCTGCTTCAATTCATCCTGCAACTTCTGATGCAATTGCACTACCAGCAACGAGTGCACTCCTAAGTCAAAAAGATTGTCTACGATACTGATCCGATCCAGCGGTATCACCGATTGCCACACCTGTGCGATCAGCTTCTGTAGTGGCGTGTTCGGCGCCACATAATTCTGCGACGCTACAAACATCTTCCGCGGTTTGCTGATTTCAGTGACCGGCTCGGATAGCATACGGGCAACCGACTCGAGTGCAATATCGAAGTCGGTAACCATTGCCTGTAATACGATCTGCAAGTCTCCGAGCCAGCGTTCGACGGCGGCACGACGAAGCTGGCAAGTGTCGAAAATCATCGTCAGTCGCCACGGCATATCGGGTTCAACCAACAACAGTAGCGGAAAGTTCGTATGAATCGGCCCTACAAAGCTGTCAATAGCGACATCATCGCCTAACCGTCGTGCTGACTGATCGACGACATAGTTCTGTACAACGACAAGGCTCTCGAACATCCGATACTGCCACGGCATTTCGCTCCACTGTTGAATCTGCGAGAGGGGAACGAACTGGAATTCGTTCATCTTCAGCAGTTGGCCGTGAACGGCACTGAGGAGCTCACGCAACGACATCGGCGAATGGCACCGGACACGACATGGCAGGTTGTTTACAAACGGCCCCACAATCGATTCCGTGCCGGGCAACTCCGTCGGCCGTCCGGAAAACGCCGCTCCAAATACGACGTCCCTCCGTCCGCTCAACCGAGATAGTACCACTGCCCACGCTGCTTGTATTAGCGCGCCCACCGTTGTCCGCTGGCCACGCAGTGTGGTCTGCAATCGGGCAACGAGATGCTCGTCCAACGTCACCGCAGACCGCCCGAACTCCCCCCCAACGCGCTCGGCCGATTCGTGTACCGCGGGGGGATCGCACGGAAGCGGTGTCGGCTCGGTAAACCCGCGGAGCGAATCATGCCAAAAGTCGCGTGCCATCGCATCGACGTCCGGCCTGCCGCTCCCAGTAGCGCCCGGCCGTTGGCGCAGCCAAGCGATGTAGTCACGATATCGTCGTCGTGGAGTCGCCGCGATCGCCGAACGCCGTTTCCGACTGTTGTAGGCCTTGGACAAATCCGAAAACACGATGGGCCAGGACCATCCATCCAGCAGCAGCGCCGGCACGGTCCAGAGAAATCGATATTCCTCCGCTCCACACCGAACAAGCGTAAAACGCGACAGCGGGGAGCGATCTAAAGCCATCCCAGTGGCATGGTCTTCTCGCAACAGTTGCTGCCACAACTCATGCTGCTCATCGACCGTCCGACGGGACCAATCCTCCATGGTCCATTGCGGGTCTATTTTTCGCCGGACAACTTGCAGTGGTTCACCTGCCCCCTCGCTAAGGAAGGACGTCCGCAAAATAGGATGACTCGCGAACACATCGCTCCACGCCTGCCGGAATGCATCCACGTCTACGTCACCGACCAACCGACAATGCCATTGATCGATCACTTCGTCTGGGTGGCTCGCAGCACGTGCTAAGAACAACAGCTGGATTGGAGACGGCGGATAGACATCTTCGATATCGGGCAATGTCCCTACGAGTTGGTCGAGCTCGCTTTGGGTCAGTCCGCACAACGGAAAGTCCGACGGCGTATACCCGAATACCGCAGGCGAACCACAATGCTCGATCACGTCGCGAAGGTTTTGCAGGAATTGATTTGCGACCCTCTTGATCACGTCCTGACTATGCAGCGACGGAGAATACGTCCATTGAGATTCCAGACAACCACCAATGACCATACTGTTGACTTCCAGCTTGTGTCGCCGCCGTTGACGAGGGCTATGCCACGCGCCGCATTGCTGGCTGGCAAACTCGAATAGCTCTCGGTCACGCACGACATCGTCCATTTTACCCAGGTAGTTGAACACCACATCGGACTCACCGTCCAGTTCCATTTGCCGCGACAGATACCGCAAGACGCCGTAACCAATTCCGCGATTCGGTATTGCACGCAGCTGTTCTTTGATTGACTTCAAGGCATCCGCGAGCCCACCGGAGTCGGGCATTTGCAACGAAACGGGGTAGATACTCGTAAACCAGCCCACCGTGCGTGAGACATCGACACCAGCAAACAGGTCCTCGCGACCATGTCCTTCGAGGTTGATACGAATGATCGGTTTTCCGCGCCATTGGCAGACACTTCGTGTTAGTGCTGTCAGCAAAACGTCGTTAATCTGTGTGTTGAAGGCTTGTGGTACACGCTGCAACAGGTCGTTGGTCTCTTGTTCGGAAAGGCAGACGCGGACCGTGTCGGTCGATCCCTCGGTGTTGGCCGCAGCCGATGCATCGTGAGAATCGAAAGTGGCGGGAAGTGAAGCGTGGGGCAACCGATCAACCCAACGCCAGTAATCACACTCGCTTGTTAATGCCAACTCACGGGCGTAGCCTAACAACTTCTCGGACCACTCTTTGAACGACGTTGTTTTCGCCGGAAGCTCGATCGCTTCGCCTCGCGAAATCTGCCCGTAGGACGACTCGAGGTCCTCTAACAAAATGCGCCATGATACGCCGTCGACGACCAAGTGATGGACGACCAGCAGCAGGCGACTTCGGTCATCGGGGCAAAGAAAGATCACGGCACGCCAGATGGGCCCGTCCGTGAAGTCGAGGGTCGCCTGGAAGTCAGCACCTAGTCGATCGATTTCCCGGGTCGCTTCCAGCTCGCTTCGTTGGCACAAATCAACAACATCCAATAACGGCGCGCAGTCTTCGACAGAGACATGTTGTTGCAGCCATTTGCCATCACGATTCACAAAACGCAATCGCAATGCATCATGATGATGTTCGACCGATGCCATCGCCTTTCGAAATGCGTTGGGCTCCACCGGCTGACGAATCTCGAAGAGGAACGACTGATTGTAATGATGTTGCTCGGCCAATTGTTGTTCGAAAAACCAATGTTGAATTGGCGTAAGCGGCGCGTCACCTTGGACGGGCCGTTGATCCACCTGTTGTTCGGTACTCTGTCGATCGGCGACGCCCGCCAATTGAGCGATCGTGGGGCATTCAAACAACTGCCGGGGAGTAATTCGCAGGCCACCTTTGCGAGCCGCGGCAACGACCAACGTCGATTGAATGGAATCGCCGCCCAGCTCGAAATAATTGTCGTTTACACCTACTCGTTCCAAACGCAAGACCTGACTCCATATGCTCGCTAACTGGCTTTCCACGTCGTTGCGTGGTGCGACATAGGAGTCGGTTAGGTCAGGACGGACGTCGTCAGGTTTCGGCAGTGCGTTACGATCGATTTTCCCATTATTTGTCAGGGGGAATGTTTCCAGGAAGACAAACGAGGCGGGCACCATGTACTCGGGCAGTTTCACTTTCAGGTGTTCGCGCAGTTCCTGAATGCCGGGTAGCGAATCGCCACATACGAGATATGCTACCATCCGCTTGTCACCTGGGCTATCCTCCCGCGCCAGGCAAATCGCTTGCTGCACCGTCGAATGTTCGCACAACGTCGATTCGATCTCACCTAACTCGATGCGAAATCCGCGGATCTTGACTTGATGGTCAATGCGCCCGAGGTATTCGATATCGCGGTCGGGAAGGAATCGGCCAAGATCGCCCGTTCGATACAGGCGTTCGCCGTCACCCGGATGAAATGGATGCGGAATGAACCGCTCGGCCGTCAAACTGTCGCGATTCAAGTAACCGCGTGCCAGCCCCATGCCCCCGACGTGCAATTCTCCCGGCACTCCAACGGGCACCAGGTTACCGTGCTGATTGAGGATAAACACCGATAGGTCCGGGATGGGGACGCCGATGACACTGCCACTCTGCACGTCGCGAAGCGACAGGGGACGGTATGTCACATGCACCGTCGTTTCCGTGATTCCATACATGTTAATGAGTTGCGGTCGCTGATCGCCGCGCCGCTGGAACCACGGCCGCAGGCTCTGCATCTCCAGCGCCTCACCGCCAAATACGACGTAGCGAAGACTCAACGGCAAACATGGCTCAATCGACGCATCCGCTTGTATCAACTGCCGAAACGCGGACGGCGTCTGATTCAGTACCGTGACTCTTTCACGGCTGATTAATTCCAGCACGTCTTCGGGTGAGCGGCTCACCAAATAGGGGACAACCACCAGTCGTCCACCGTACAAAAGGGCTCCCCATATCTCCCAGACCGAGAAATCAAACGCGTAAGAATGAAACAACGTCCAGACATCGTCCTGATCGAAGCCGAACCAATGGTCCGTGGACCTAAACAGTCGGACGACGTTTTCGTGTGTGATCAACGCTCCCTTGGGATTTCCAGTCGAACCTGACGTATAGATCACGTACGCCAAGTCACGGGGGTGATTCAACTGAGTAGGATTCGTTTCAGGGAGATCTTGGTAGGCGTGAACATCGTCCACAAAAACAACACGAGCAGCTGTCGCTGGCAAGCGACCCAAGAGCGACTGCTGCGTTAGCAACACGGGTGCACGGCAATCGTCCAACATGAAGGCAAGCCGCTGGGGAGGGTACGCCAGGTCGATGGGCACATAAGCGCCCCCGGCCTTGAGAATTGCCAGGATGCCAATCACCACATCCATCGTGCGTTCGGTGGCGATTCCCACCAAGACGTCCGGGCCCACCCCCAATTCTCGCAGGTGATGTGCCAACTGATTCGCGCGACGATTCAACGCGTCATACGTCAACGAGTCGTCTTCAAATGTCAATGCCACTCGATGTGGGTGCGTTGCGACTTGAGCCTCAAACCGCTCGTGCAGCGCATGCGTGACCGGCGGCAGCGACGACGACGGCCGTCCATCCAGCAGTTCGGCTGTTTCTTGTGCGGTCAGATAAGGTAACGCTTCGACAGGAACGTCCAGCTTGACCGCCATCTGTGCTAACAACTCTCGCAGGTGACCTAGAATCGTCTTGAGCGTTGCGAGCTCGTATCGATGCGAGTCCGCCTCGATCCGCAACAATAATTGTTCGCCACCGTAAGCGATCAACGCCAATGGAAAATTCGTTTGTCCGCGATATTCGAACGATCGGTTAGTCCCACCGTTTCCGCGAGCACGCATTTGGTCGTTCAGTGTTTGCGTTTCGAACACGACCAGCGTCTCGGCCAGCGGTAGTTGGGCCGCCATGTCACTGTAATTTTTGATCTCCGAGAGCGGTGCATGCTCGAATGGCCGCACCGCCAAGCCGCTCTGGCGAATTGACCGCAACAAGTCCCGTGTCGAAGTATCTGCTTCCCACCGCACACGTAGCGGCACCGTGTTGATCAACAGCCCAATGATCGATTCGGAACCAGTAACGGAGTTGTGACGGCAGGCCCGCGTCGATCCGATCACGACATCACGCGTTCCGTTCTGTGGTCCAGAATAATGGCACAGCAGCAATGACCAGGCGGCTTGCAACATCGTATTGAGAGTAACGTCTGCCGCGTCGGCGGCAGCTTGTAGCTGGCAGGTTTGGTCGCTAGACAAGAGTTGCTGACAGGCCAACTGCGGCTGCGATGCACCGGACACCGACTTGGGCTTGGCGAAGGGTAGGGGAGTCGGAGCGGTAAATCCACGCAACGCTTCGCGCCAATACCGTCGTTCTTCGTCCCGCGGCCGGGCATCGAGCCATTCAACGAACGACCGAAAAGGTAAGGGCACTGCCAACGACGGCGACTCATTCGCGCAATATGCGTCGTAGCAAGAAAAAACCTCCGACAGATCTAACGGAAACGAACGGCCATCCAAAATCGCATGATGAAACGTCCACACGCACTGGTATCGATCGTCGGCGTATGTCAACAACGCCAATCGCATCAACGGTGCTCGGTCCAACGCAAAGTCGCGACGACGGTCCTCTTCAAGAAATCTCTCCAGCTGCTCGTGACGCCCGTCCATCGCAACGCCTCGGCAGTCCAGTAATTGCCAATCAAGCTGAACGCCATCGTTTACAAACTGCTCCGGCGACTCACCCCGGGAAAAGTCAAAGCCAGTCCGGAGCACGGCATGTCGAGTCACCACAGCGTCCCACGCCGTTCGAAAGTGGGCGACGTTCAGCGGCTCGTCCAGCGTGATGACGACCTGTTCGATTTCCACGCCGGACGCAGGCGCGAATTGCGAATGGAACAGCATCCCCTGCTGCAGCGGGGTAAGCAAGTAGGCGGAATTCGATGGGGGCATCAGGGCACCGAGGCGACCAAAGCGATAGTTGCTGGCGGTGAGGCACCGAAAGCAAATAGCCCCACGCGGACGACGCGATCAAACCGATTTGTCACCCATTATAGTATGAATGCCCCGGCAAACTGCAGAGGCACCCACGTAGTTTCGCCAGACTTCCACACATTGATGTTTAATAAAGGCAACGACCTGAGGCCCGGACACGACACGTGGGCATAGCTGTTCCTTGCATTTTGGCCGAAATCACGGCCTTTTCGCCTCTGGCCCGACGCTTGCGTAGCGTAACTACCCGGTGTTGGTAACATTCACATCGAGGTACTAATTATGAAAGGTTTGCGAGGGGCGATTGCGATCGCCGTATTGGCATGTTCGACGCACGCGTATGCGTCGACGATTACGATCATGAAGTTTGGGTTCGGAGCCGACTCGGCTCCCGACTTGGGCTCGGTTGGTGGAATTCTCTCGACCGTCGACGACGGCGATGCTGCTACGCCAGGGGATCAGGCGACGGGCATCGACTTCCTAGGCCACCTGGGCGGCATTCCGTCGATTCCGGTGGGGCAGGGTTCGATTACGATCGATGGGATTTCCTTGAGCAACACGCTGCAAACGATGGGTCCTGTCGTGTTGCAACCGACAAGCGGCGGTACGTTCCATATTTGGGATGATACGAACGCGCTGTTGTTGTCAGGCACGTTTGGTGATGGCCTGATCAGTGGTTCCACCGGCCCTTCCGCAACGGGATCGTTGATCACGTTGAATCTGGGCACCTTCGACGGCGGCTCGCTGTTGAGCTTGGTGGATCCCAATTCGGCCGCCGTGTCCTTGTCGTTCACGGCTGTCAACAACGGAGCAGGATTTACTGCCGGTGCGACACAGTTGAACGACTTTACGACCGACGCGACTGGTTTGATTTCGGCGTCGGTGCCGGAACCTGCGACGTTGGCCGCGACGATGATCGCGGGCATATCGCTACTTGTCGTCCGACGGCGACGAAGCTAATCGGGGCAGCGTAGCCCACCAGGGCGACGACAACACATAGGATTTACGAGGAGCGTATCTTCGATTGTTCCTGGCAGGATGCCATTGCTACAATTGCAGCGTGATTGTGTTGCTCAATAAACGTTGCATTGTGGCAGCTTGAATATGCAAGAGACCAACAACCCAAACAACGTGCCGTCGGAGGACCGCGATGTCTTTGCGCCGTCAGACGTGAACGCCTCATACCAGGGCGCAATCAGACGGCCTGACGGAACCTATGCTATGCCGCAGCGTTTTACGCTGCGTGTCATCTTTGCGATCACCAGCGGATCGGCACTGCTGTTTGGCGCCTTCTCGGCACTGCAGGCCCCCGTTTTGTTCGTGCTTTGGTTTTACGGCCTCCTGATGTTCGTCGCGGTGGCACAGTCATTTCTTTTCCGCGGCATCCGACCTCGAGCGTCATCGATCATCGCCGGCACATTGTATGTCGTCGCAAGCTGTTTGATTGCGATTGCAGTCGTCATAGCATCAAACGTACCGTACCGACTGTCGGGGATGCCCTGCATATGTGCGGCCGTATTCTTCGGGCCGGCGGCCGGTTATGTGGCTGGGCTCCTCGTCGCTAGTCTCTTGGCTGTCGTGGACATCGGTGAGAGAATTGTCAAGCGTAGGCGATCTCCCTCTGACGTCGATGGAAACACCGACTAGACCTAGGCACGTTTGGATTTGCGAAGGCTCGCATAAGGGATCAACAAAAGCGGAGCGAATCGATAACCATTTGGAACGCGAGTCAATCATGACGTTGCGACACCCCTAGGTCTGCAATTCCTGGCTTAACAGTTGTGACTGCCAAAGCTTCTGGTATAGTTCGCAGCGACGCAAGAGCTCGTCGTGGGTTCCGATCCCTTCAAGTCGGCCATGATCGAGTACGATCAGCCGATCGGCGTTCCGCAACGTCGTCAACCGATGGGCGACAACAAAGCTAGTACGCGATTGCAGCAGTCGATCGACCGCTTCTTGCAGACGAGCTTCGGCGACGGAATCGAGACTCGACGTCGCTTCATCGAGCAGCAAGATCGGAGCATTCTTCAGGAAGGCCCGGGCCACGTTGATCCGTTGCGCCTGGCCTCGCGAAACATCGCGCCCTCCGACTC
>JAGQPD010000067.1 GCA_020426865.1 Planctomycetales bacterium | reverse complement strand
TCGACCTTGGTGGCGTTGGCCGAGAAAAGCGCAAAATTCACGCCCGCTCCATCCCAGGTCGCGCCCCGCGGGTGAGGCAGGCCGGGCTCGAGGCGCAGCATCGTCATGATCTCCCGAGAAGGTCGCTAAGCGGAATGCTCAAGGACCACCGTCGCCAACGGAGGAAGTGTCAGAGATAGCGAGGCTGGCCTTCCCTGCCAAGGCAATGATTCAGCCATCACCGCCCCGGCATTGCCTATATTCGAACCGCCATAGACCGCGGCATCGGTGTTCAGCCGCTCGGTCCAGAGGCCCGCGCGGGGGACGCCGAGCCGGTAGCCATCGCGGACCACCGGCGTTAAATTGCAGACCACCAGCACCGGCGCGTCGCCTTCGTTGCCGTAGCGGAGATAGGCATAGACGCTGTTCCCGGTGTCGGTCGCCTCGACCCATTCGAATCCGGACGGCTCGGCATCCTTGACGTGGAGGGCCGGCACGCTCCGGTAGAGCCGGTTGAGATCGCGGACGAGCGATTGCACCTCGCGGTGGGGCGCCTGGTCGAGGAGGTGCCAGTCGAGCGAATGGTCATGATCCCATTCCCGCTCCTGGGCGAACTCGCCGCCCATGAAGAGCAGCTTCTTGCCGGGATGGGTCCACATGTAGCCGTACAGCAGACGCAAGTTGGCGAAACGCTGCCACATATCACCGGGCATTTGGTCGAGCAAAGCCCCTTTGCCGTGGACAACCTCGTCGTGAGACAAAGGCAGGCAGAAGTTTTCCGTGAATGCGTAGATCATGCTGAAGGTAAGTTCGTCATGATGAAAACGGCGATGGATGGGATCGTCGTGGAAGTATCGCAGCGTATCGTTCATCCACCCCATGTTCCACTTCAACGAAAATCCCAATCCGCCGACATAGGTTGGCCGGGAAACGCCGCCCCACGCCGTCGATTCCTCGGCAATCGTGAGGACGCCAGGAAACCGGGCGTGCGTGACTTCGTTGAACTCTTTGATCATCGCGATCGCTTCCAAATTTTCGCGACCGCCGTATTGGTTGGGTATCCATTGACCGTGTTCGCGACTGTAGTCGAGATACAACATCGAAGCGACAGCGTCGACACGCAGGCCATCGATGTGGTATTTGTCGAGCCAGAACAGGGCGTTGGAAACGAGAAAATTGCGGACTTCGTTGCGGCCGTAATTGAAGATCATCGTCCCCCAATCGGGATGCTCTCCCTTCCGTGGATCGGCGTGTTCATAGAGTGCCGTGCCGTCGAAGTGCCGTAGCCCGTGATCGTCTTTGGGAAAGTGGGCGGGGACCCAATCGAGAATCACGCCAATACCATTTTTGTGACAATGATCCACAAAGTACATTAGGTCTTGCGGGGAACCGTGTCGAGCGGTCGCGGCGTAATAGCCCACCGTCTGATATCCCCAACTGCCCGAATAAGGATGTTCCGAGACCGGCATCAATTCGATGTGCGTGAAACCCGTCTCCAAACAATACTCGACCACCTGATGCGCCAGGTCACGATAGTTCAACCAGCCGCACGCCCCCTCCCCTTTACGCCAACTGCCCAAATGCAGCTCGTAAATCGAAATCGGCTGCTCTAATTGGTTCGTCGATGCGCGACGGGCCAACCACTCCTCGTCCCCCCACTCGTAACTGTCGATATCGGCCACGATCGATGCCGTGTGCGGCGGACGCTCAGCGGCAAAGCCGTACGGGTCGCACTTATCAACCGAGTACCCATTCATGTGCACTCGATACTTGTACTTCTCACCAACCCCAATCCCCGGAATAAACAACTCCCAAACTCCACTGGGTATGTGCTTCCGCATCTGGTGCGTCCGACCATCCCATCCGTTGAAATCCCCGATGATGCTGACCCCGACGGCGTTGGGCGCCCATACGGCGAAGTTCACCCCGTCGACACAGTCCACCGTGCGAACATGGGCCCCCAATCGATTGTACGATTCCATCAGCCGACCTTCGCCATAAAGGTAAAGGTCGTAGTCCGTTAACATCGGCGGAAAACAATAGGGGTCGTGGATCGTCATAATATTCCCGTGTGCATCTTCAAACTGTATTTGATACGACCGCCCGTCGTCGACAAGTGTATCGCCACAAATCGCTTCGTACACCCCTGCCGGATGGATCTTCGTCATCGGCCGCGACTGTTGATGTGTTCCGTGGACCACCCAAGCATTGCGCGAACCCGGGACAAATGCCCGAATCGCCGTCCCCTCCTCCCGAACGTGCGGCCCTAGTAATTCGAACGGATTTTCATGCCGGCAACCCAATAGCTGATCGAGTTCGCCCGATATGGGAGCAATCGATGGCACCGTCGCTCCCACCACCCCTGCTCCCGATTCCGTTGCTCCCGATGCGGTCGCATCCATCATGATCATATTCAACGTCGTACTCTCCTCGCCCAGCGGCACTTGTGCAAGTGTATTTACGAATAGGTCATCCACGTCGTTTTGGTCCTCGATTGCGTTACGAATAACTGGCGTAAGCTCCATTGCTTGCTGCAGTCGCACGAAGTAACTGGTCCCGGCAACGTTCCAACATCCGGTGCAATCGTCGCGCTCGCTCGCCTAAGGCAGCAATCCGCGTCGATCGGTCACGCACGACCCCCTCGGGAACATTCTCCGCCATTGATGCCATCGCATGCTCCGGATTCGGCATTCGCACCGGTACGTCAAATCGCCATTCTCGGCACGCCACCGTGTGAAACTTGAGCGCCCGATCAACTCGCTGCCATAAGTCGCCATTCTTCACCGGGACCATGCGGCCGTCCCGCTCCCACTCCCATCCCCGGGCTCGCCATTCCGGTAACCCCAATCGTAATCCACGTCGTACGTATCGACTGGAGGTAAATACCGTCACCCGCGACGACTGATCTAAGGCCTCTAAACCACGTACTAACGCCAACAACTGAAGTCGTTCGCCGCACGTCGCCGGCTCCATGTCCGATGCCTCCAGCACCGTGTCGCCATCGACCGTCTCCAACACAAATTCCCACGTGCCGCCCGAGGCTCCCCCCACCGGCTTCTCGCCCGCGTCCTCCGTGGCGGTATCTTCGACTCGCAAAAACAACAGATAATGAGGGGCATGGGCAACCATCGATTCAGCTCTCCGTCTGGACGGAATTCGCAGGATCCGCGCCGAACAACGAAACGACGCGACGTTTCATGACTTACTGGATCGTCCCAAAATGCCCATTTACTCCATTTTATCCAGCAAGAAATTTTTCACTGGTCGTTAATCGCTTACCGGGCAGCGGCAGGGGTGGGTACGTGACGCTACGCTGATTTCCTATAATCGTCATTGGCCGAACGTCACGGGCCGAACGACGGGTTTGTTTCAATGGAAAGGGAGAATACCAAAACGATTACCTGACGGCGATCGATGGAGACACACACGATGACAGCGGAAAAACGAAAGCGGCTATTGATGTTGGTGGGGGATTACGTGGAGGACTACGAGGCGATGGTGCCCTACCAGATGATGCTGATGGTGGGGCATCAAGTGGATACGGTATGTCCGGGGAAAAAGGGCGGCGACTGGGTCCACACTGCGATCCACGACTTTGATGGCGCCCAGACGTACAGCGAGAAACCGGGGCACCGGTTTGCGATTACGGCGGATTTCGAGGCGGTGGCGGAAAGCGACTACGACGGGTTGATCATTCCGGGTGGACGGGCGCCCGAGTACTTGCGGCTAGACGCCCGAGTATTGGAGATTGTGCGGCAGTTTGACATGGACGCCAAGCCGATTGCGGCGATCTGCCATGGCGCCCAATTGCTAGCGGCGGCAGGGATTCTGGGGGGGCGACGGTGCAGCTGCTATCCGGCGGTCAGTCCAGACGTACGCCTGGCGGGTGGAGAATACGTTGAAGCAACGTCCGGTTTTGACAATGCCCACATCGATGGGCACTTAGTAACCGCCCCGGCCTGGCCGGCTCATCCCGCATGGATGTCGGCATTCCTCCGGGCCTTGGGGACCCCAGTCGGGGTAGCGTAGGCGTCGACGGACTGCCAATTTGGCTGGTCGTGCGGGGCAAGATGCCCCGCATTGAGGCAAATTGCCCCACGACGTTACTTTCGACGCCGTGTCCCACCAAAGAGCATGAATGGGGTTGCCGAAAGCATCGGCAGCTGGGAAGCCCGAATTCGATGACGAATTTGGCGGATGACCGTTCGATCGCGGGTGTCGCGACCTTGGCGGTAGCGACCAATGCCACGGCGAGTGAGAAGCTCAAGTGTTAAGAAAAGGTAGCAGGGTATGAAGAGACCGAAATGGCGAATCAATGGGACCGAGCAACTGGAACAACGCGAGATGCTGCATGGTGGCGGTATTGGTCATCACGCGGCACCACTGGATGCAGCGACGATTGAGGACCGCGCCGCCGCGTTGTTCGAGCGTTTGGACGTAAATGCGGACGCGGTGATCAATGCTGACGATGCGTTGTCGGATCGCATCACTGCTAAGCTCGATGGTGCCGATGCGGATGGTGACGGCGGGATTACGGCCGACGAGTTGACAGCTTTTGTAGTTGCCAAATTCGAAAACCACACCCACGCTGATCCACCGGCTGCGGCTACCGTGGAAGGCCGTGTCGATGCCTTGTTCGAAAGACTGGGCGTGGCCGACGACGCAGAGGGGATCGTGCTGGCAGATCTGACGAATACCCATTTGGCTGACCGGTTGGCAAAGGCCGATGTCGGTGTCGATGGCGCCGATCCGGACGGCATTGTGACAAAGCAAGAGTTGATCGATTACATCAACGCCAAGATTGCCGCCGGCCCGACGGGCGGCCACGGTCACGACGGCGACTGTGACAACGACGACGACTCCAACGCTGACAATAACGATGACGGTACCGACGACAACACGGACGACGGCAGTGGTGACAATACCGATGACGGCACCGATGGCAACACTGACGACGGCAACACCGACACCGGCAATGGCGACAATACGGACACAGGTACCGGTACGACGGCGGGCATCATTGCCACGGGCAATTCCTCCGGCAGCTTTGCAGGCCGACCGGTTCGACGAGGCGGTCGCCATCATTAATTAATTGGGCAACAAACGCGGGACTCCCGCATAGTGCGTGACAACTTCCTGCGCGGCGAGGAACGTCTTCACCGCGCAGTCTTGTGCAGCGACGGGGTGGATTGCCGCATCTCTGCGTAGCGAAGCGAGCGGCGTGTCCGTTCCAGCAACCTGGCCGACCGGGCGCACGAAACATGGCTCGACACACCGGTGAACGAAAAGGATAGTTGAAAGAGAATCTTCGTTCATTCACACGTTTTTCGCGGCAGCCCCTGGACTGCTGTGGACGGCCGCAGCAAGCTCAACGTACATCGATGCAATGACAATCTCATCGGGCACGGACGGCCAGCAGCACACTCACGGCCGCCTGCTCACGGTCATGATCAGCAGAGTAATTGCCGCAAGCAACGCACCACGTGGCTCGGGAACAGTGAGCTGCATACTGTCGGCGCTCGAACGATTGGAATTCCACCAAGCAAAATCTCGCGCATCGATGGCTCCATCAGCATTGAAGTCGCCTTGGCACCACAGCGCGCCCGAAGTGTACTTGTGCATGTTCCAAATTGCAAAATCGATGTCGTCCACAAATCCATCCAAATTCGCATCGCCGCGCAACAACGGAGTTCCGTCGGGTGAGAGGGCTGCCCCTGCCAGCGACAACCATGTGTCTAGGTCACTCGTGGTAAGGACGCCGTCCGCATTCAAATCAAATTGGCCGCTGTCGTCATGGGTGACGATTGCCGATGAAAGCAGATTAGCGTCCTCACAATCGTATTGGCCAGTACCATCAAAATCGCCTACTAGCGGGATGGAGTTAATGTCCTGAGTTGCTAACGCCAATTTCTCAGCGGACAACGTTGTGTTGATCATGATTAATAGGGGGTCGGACGCGGCGTAATTCGGCGACGTCAATTGAGCGAAGAAGCCAAACGCTCCCGGAAACAATTCGGGCGAGTTGTCGAATTGATATCGCAACAAATGACGGTGCTGACCGAGATCGAGCGAAGTCGGAGCGGCCAACTGCAACGGTTGGGGCTCAGGGAGATTGCCGTTCGGTAGGCTGATCGCGCCGAAACCGTTTTGCGACCGCAACAACAACGGTTCATCAGTCGGGGCTTGCGTGACACGTTCACTGACGGAATCCCAGTACCAGAGGATTCGAGTAACGGCAATACCGTTGGTAATGACGGTGCGACTGAGCGGTTGAAGGTACAAACCGCTGTCGATTGCCACACCCGTGATAACCATTCCGGGAATGTCGGTGATCAACCGATCATTCGGTGCGGGCACTAGCCCGCAGTCTTCCGACGGATCAGTGTAAATCCAGGGGGCATACCCATTCGGATCGGCCGCCAACCCGGTGAGCACCAAGCGGTTATTGTCGACGCCAATTTGCAGCGGAGTGCAATGTGCTTGGGTGGGAACATACGATAATTCCGCAAGGATCACGGCCATGCATCCGGCCACTGTGATCTTGATTGGTTGATAGATGTTTCCCGCAAATGTTCGTTGCATCGGGTTACTCCGGTAAGGCAAAATCGATCCCGTCTTCCACCCACTGGTGGATTTGTTCGGCGGGGATCGCCGCGACGTGCGTATCGGCATATAGGTAGTTGGAAACCGTTGTGTGCCGCTGCAGGTGGATATCGCGCTCAATCGCCCACAGCACTAATCCGTCGGCGCGATTCAACGGCGAAAACCATCTGGAAGCGTGTGCGTGTTCATTCTGGAAGTCCAGCGACCGCGTATCGGCGCCTTCGAATACCAGCAGGGTCCTGGAGGTGGCCTTCAGATCGTACAGACTGCGAACGCCACCTTCGACTTCCGCGGCGATATAGTCGCTAATGACGTAGCTCGTCGACTGAGCCTCTAATCGTTCGGCCGCACGTGGATCATCGAGGCAGATGCGGATTTCATTGACATCCTCCACATAGGGGGCCAGCGTAAATACCCAGCTCGACGTTTGACCGCTGTGCATCGTGAGCGGGAATTCACCCTTGTGATCGTCGCAGTGTCGCGTGATTGCGATGCCTAATTGCCGCAGATTACTCTTGCAGGCAGTGGTACGGGCCGCGGAGCGCGCTTGGTTGACAGCCGGTAACAACAGGGCGATCAGGATCCCGATGACCCCGATGACGACCAGTAGCTCAACAATCGTAAAACCCAAACGCGCGATAGTTTTCATCATATCTTCCTTCGGTGCCCAACGGCAAATACGTCGTTACGCAAATTAACGCCTGATGGCTGTTAGGGCGAGGAAGGCCACGACAGACATCCAGCAAGCCGCCGGTTCCGGTACGTATTGCACGAGGGCAGGGTCTACTTGCAACGACTCGACCGCATCGGCCACCGTCATGGCGGACGCGTTCTTGACCATCACGTACTGAAACGGGTCGGAGGCCGCCATGGCTGGATCGGTACTAAGTAATTGCAGGTCGATCAGATAGATGCCATCGGGCGGCGGCACGGAAGTCGCTACGCCGTCACCGAGGAATCGGTAACGAACCGTGTTGTGAATTTCCGCGCCCTCACTGCCATAGCCGGACGCAATTGGACTGGTCGACAGGTCAAATGCCGCTGAAGCGACACTATCTGCGCTGCGCGCGGATCGCGCGCCGCTGAACATTTCCAACTGAACATCTCCAGCATCGACAAAGGCACTACCATTCCACGCCTTCAAACCCGAAACAAACTGAAGCTGCAACAGCGACCCTTCCACGAACGCCTGCCGGCCGCCAACGGCTTGATCGTAGCCATAGGCAAAGCCCGGACCGGAGTAAAACGCCGGAAGACTAGGATCGAGAGCGTCAGACTCGGTATTGGGCCGGGTATACCATGCCCCCAAATATTCGAGCGCCGGCATGACGTACAGATTCTTTGCATCCGTCAATCGATCACTGTACGGGCCATCCCGCTGAATCTCCCGAGTGACAATTCTTCCGGCATCGCTAGTAATCTGCAGCTGTGGACCATGGCCAAATGCCACACCAAGATTCGCAACGAATGTAGCCAACACGAACACGAAAACACGCACGCGCATAACAAGCGTCTCCTAACAATTAAGATGAAAAACAGTTGCTGATCAGACCGAAATCTAGTTGCTGGACGTAACGTCCCTCCCGTCGATTCCCACTCGTGTTTGTCTCACGACGAGGGCACGTCACCCGCGATGAGGTACGCGGCAGAGACGTGGAAAGATCCAACACACAAAGGCCACGCTTGAACTTCGGATCACGACACGATCAAGTCGGCAACGGTTGCGCAGTACTGTCTCGATAGCTCCAAATCGCCAACCACGGATCAAGATTGCCTGTCTGCGTGAAGGCGAGGTGGCGGAACAGGTGGCGAAAGATATGGATTGAGCGCGAGAGGTCGATGGGGCGCGATGATCCATTCGATCCGTTGCTGGGTATCCGCAGCCGACATGGGCGCCGCCGGAATTGTTGGAGTCGCCAACGTCCACTGGTTGCCCGTTGCCTGGCACGCAAGAGCACGCCAACCATCGAGGCTTTGATACGGAGCGTTTGCGGTACGGCAAGTGGCCGTGGACGCACAGCACGTTCGGGTTGTGGGTTGCTGGCCGGAACGCGTCGTTGCCGGTGTCGACGCGTCCGTATGTCGCGTGCAACATGCGGGGTCTGTATTGGCCGAGAGGAGTTGCTGGCGGATGAATGACGGCGGTTCATCTCCCGCGCGTTTGGCCCAAGCCAACCTTTCTTCGAGCGTATGGCAGCAACAATGCTTCCAACAGTGTTCCGCAGACGAACAGCCACAGTGACAGTTTTCACAGGGAAAACGTTCGGAAAAAACGTGACGCGGCGCAGGCAGGGGAACGCCGATTACGATCAGCGCGTACCAAACGGTCACGAAGGTTGTCACCCATCGACCTGCCGTCGTACGCCCGACCTTGCTGTGGAACGATCCCATAACCACGGATCATACCCAACAGAATGTCGGTTAGCAATCTCCTGGGACTGTCGAAGGGACCGGCGAAACGCCAAACAGATAACCGGACTTTCCCCGACCGCGGATTATCGGCGCGATTTGCCAACCGTGGGTGGGACGGCGTGTCAACCTCGCTGCAAGCGGAACAACGGAAGACTTTTTGCTGATTGGACTTGCGATGTCCACCCTTGCGTCTAGCGGACGGCAAGTAGCAAGGGCATCGAGTGTACCTGTTCGACGCGCGTCACGGTCATTGCTGTTTCGCAGCATACCGACGTCGGTTCCGTCGTCAGCTCGACGCACAACAAATACTGGGACTAATCGCCGTGATTACCTTTGGCTCGGAATCCTGCATAGTTAGCTGCGATGGCGGGGCGACGGAAAGGGAGACGTCCCCAAAGGCACCGAACGTTCTCGTACGCGCGAGGTTACGCCGACGGCTCACGCGTCGAAATAGTCTGCGCCATCCGCGGCGGACATCTGGGGCATGTCTTCGAAGGCGAGCGATTTACGGACATGAACGTACGTCACTGTGAAAACTCGCTCGCAATCAGGTTCCATCCCACGGGCGAAAGCTGCCCCTGGTCGTGCCCAACTCCGAACCTTGTTAGTGGACGTAGCGGAGTATCGTATTTTCAATTGGCCTTCTCGTTGCCATCGCAATCATGCTTCGCCGCAAGCTAGTCCATGATCGGTATCCCGCTCGTCCAGCAACGTAACTTGGTTCAACAGTGCCGACAGCACCTGTCCGTCAGTTGGGGCCGTGCTCTTCATCAGTGCTCGAAGGCTCACGGGAACGTTATCCATGCGGTAGACCGTCCCGGCCGCATGCAAACCATAAACGCTCGTGGTGAACCGTACCGTGGGAACGAAATTCAGCGGAACGCCCGGATAATCGATAACAATCGTCGGAATTGATTGTAGGTGCGTCTGAGCAGCGGTTGAGAAACAGGGAACGGTCTCAGCGCCAACCAACACACATAGATCGGTATTCTGTTGCGACAAGAGTTCGTTGGCGCTGTACTCTCCGGAATTGTACCTTGGGTAGCCGCGCGACATGTCCACGGCAAAGGGATATCCTGTTTGCCAACAGAGCACGTTGTCGGCACCAGAGACGTCGCCTTGTATTCGCATCCGTCGCGCGGTGAATCGCGTAACGTCGTTGAGCTCTGCGACGAGTTGCAGGAGGGCAGCCACATTTATATGTCCGGTCGGCGCATGCGTTCGTCCGTCCCACATGCTCGATTCCGTGATTCCCAAACCAAAGAAAATGACTCCGTATCGACAACGTCGCATACAGTCGAATAGCCGGCACAATTCTTTTGACGCTCCCGGATCCGCATTGCCTCGCAACATCATGCGGAGCGTCGCCAGCGTTTCAAAATCCTTTCCACCATCTACCGGAACGACAAAGTCGGGCTCGGCCCCCGAGGCATCAAGTCGCCAGTCTTTTACCTGACTCGCGTCGCCGACCATCACGATGGTGCGGCCGCTTCGCCCCGCTGGAATAAAGCGTCCCTGAGGAAACACCGAGTATCGCTCAGCATGCCGCGGGTGCGAAGTAGCAGGATGGCATCCCCAGAAGATAACCAAATCAGCCCGATTGCGGATCTCACCCAGCGTGCAAGTGACTTCCCCCACCTCTTGCAACGCCATGATGGATGGTCCATGACAGAGCGATGCAGTGGTGTCGATCGCGCCGCCGAGCCGCTCGGCGAGCGCGATCGCCGCGCGTTGGCCAGGCGTAGCGCTGCGTGACAAACCGTAAATGAGCGGGTAATCCGATCGCTGCAGCAGGAAGGCAGCATGATCAATCGCACTAGCAAAACTTTCCTGGCTCCCGTTGATCTCTGCCACTGACTCAATGGCTTGACCATGATTGCG
>JAGQPD010000066.1 GCA_020426865.1 Planctomycetales bacterium | reverse complement strand
TATGCAGGCCTTGGATCAGTTAGGGCTTGCGGACAATACCGTGTTGATATTCTCCAGCGATAACGGTGGTGTCGGCGGCTACGTGCGCGAAGGAATCAAGCAGGCTGGTGACATCACCGATAACGCGCCACTTCGCAGCGGAAAGGGGAGCTTTTATGAAGGGGGCATTCGAGTTCCGTTGATCGTTCGCTGGCCGGGTGTTGCCGCGGTCGGTTCGACCTGCAATGTCCCAGCGATCCATGTGGATATGTTTCCGACCTTTGTCGACATCGCGGGAGGCACGCTTCCCGACGGCCAGGCAATCGACGGCGAGTCCATCGTGCCGTTGCTTCGCGACGCTCAGGCGAGTCTCAATCGCGATGCGATCTATCAACATTTTCCTGGCTATCTCGGGGCAGGGGCCCAAAAATGGCGAACGACGCCTGTCGGAGTTGTTCAATCCGGCAATTGGAAGTTGCTGGAATTCTTCGAAGACGGACGACTAGAATTGTATAATGTTGCCGATGACGTTGGCGAGGAGAATAATCTTGCCAGCTCGCAACCTGACCGCGCTAAAACTATGCACGCGCAACTTGCCGCCTGGCGTGAGAGTGTCGGTGCCAAGATGCCAGCGCGACATACCCCAGGCCAGCGGCCGACGGATGCCGAATGACCCGCTTTTTTCAATCCCGATCGCGGGGGAGCACGGCCAGCGTTCCTTTGATTGTATTTGCCGTGCTAATCGCTTGCGGTCCGCCGAGTGTCCACGGCGAGGACCCTGCCCGCAATGTGGCGACGTCGGACGATCTGTCGTCCTGGCAGATTGGCTACACTGAATTTCGCACGAATCTCCCTGGCGGTCGCCATGCGAATGTGCGGACCGAGCGCGCGATCGTCAGCTGTGCCGATGGCAGCTGGCGTCGACGTGTGGCGGATGAATTAGTCGACGATCCGAATGCCTGGACCCAATTTGCCGGTTGGTCACCTGATGGCTCGCTTGCCGTCGTCGCGCGCGGTTGGCAAAATCCCGACAACGCGACCTGGGAAGAGCGACATCAGACTTTCCGCATGGACCCAGGACAATGGCAACTTGATACCTGTTTGGTGGATCTGCAGTCGGGGTTCATCGAAAATGTTACGGCCACTGATCGCGTTAGTCACTACAACGGTGGTTTATTTTTCACCCCCGACGCCCAATCGTTGGGATTCACGGCACTTATCGACGGAGTTTCGAAGCCCTACCTCATGGACCGAGATGGCCGCAAGAAACGCGACGTTTCGGGGCACGGCAATGGATTTGCTTATGGCTATAGCGCGTCTCCTGACGGAATTCGCATTAGCTACCACGAGGACTATCAGATATACATCGCAGCAAAAGATGGGTCGCAAAGACGACACATTGACACGGGCAATCCCTTTAATTTTGCACCATCATGGTCGCCCGATGGTCAATGGCTGCTTTTCGTAAGTGGCGAGCATGGACACAGTAATCCCTTTGTTGTCAAATCGGATGGCACTGAGTTGCGAAAGATCGCTGATTTAGCTGGGTACCAGGGTTGGATCGAATTCTTGGACGTGCCCGACTTTCATCACGGCAGCAGTGACGTACCCGTATGGTCGGCGGACGGCGACTCAATATTTTATACCGCCAAGGTAGGCGAAAACGTGGAGCTCTTCCGGTTCCGGGTGAAAGACACTGTCTCGACTCAATTGACGAAAACCCCGCCCGGCACTTTACACTATCACCCCAAGCCGTCACCTGATGGCCGCTGGCTTTTGATCGGCACGTTTCGAAATCGCGTGCGACAGTTGATAGTGATCGATCTCGTAGACGGCAGGGAGACGATGGTGACGCGTCTTCCGGAAGGCCATGGTGCGATGTGGCCGCATTGGCGGCCGCGGCTGGACGCCGCGCAACTTTCGGAAGCGGAGTCCGAACGGGGCATCGTGAGTGTGATTCTTCGCGGCGACGCCGAGACCGAATTTGCCCCACACGGTACGGGCAATGTTTATGCCCCCGATGTCCATCGCAGTGGGGCGGTGTGGCGCATGTGGTACGGTGGACAGGGAATAGACGGTCACGATCGAATCCACGTTGCCGAATCGGTCGATGGTCGATCGTGGAAGAAACAGGGCGTTGTAGTCGATTGCGGGTCGGCAAATCACGTAAACGACCCGTCAGTCGTTCGCGCCGGCGGGAAATGGTGGATGTTTTTTACTGTCGCGGAAACGGCCGAAGACGACGAGATCGCCGCGGCTGTTTCGACGGATGGACAGACGTGGCAGAAACTGGGAGTCGTTTTTTCTCGAGGCAACGCCGGCGCGTGGGATTCGCGGAAAGTGGGCCGGCCGTCGGTGCTCTACGAAGACGGAATTTTTCGCCTGTGGTACGATGGCCAGGCAACAAAAGCAGCGGCCGAGAAGAGTAGGCTTGCGCAAAAAGTACGGCAGGAGGGCCGCGCCGTCGGCTATGCGGAATCGAAGGATGGCCGCACCTGGCAACGTCGCGACGGTCCTGTGTTTCATCATGGTGCCGGAGCGGTGGACGTCGAGCGGGTTAAGGACCGCTACGTGATGGTCTATGAGTCGTCTGCCGGCGTGAATTGGGCGGAAAGCCGTGATGGAATTGAGTGGCAATCGCGAGGCCAATTGTTGGGCGTGTCCGGCAAAGACTTGGATCGGTACGGTCATGTGACACCGCATCTTACCCCCGCAATTTCAGGACACGATGGTGACATGCTGTTGTATGTCGGAGCGGCCGGTCGGCGAACGTGGGATGGCAATTCGGTCGCAGTCGCGAATGTGCGAATTCCGGATTCGTCTTTACCGCCGCATGTGTGCGAGATTCACCTGACGTGTGTTGACGACAAGGCGACGGGATACGGCACTTTCCAAAGCCACAACCAAAAGGTTGTGGCGAATCGGCGTGGCTATTTTATGACGCACATCCGCACCCGCAACGATGCCTATACTGCCCAGCAATGGCGGTTGTCCTGGAGCCGCGACCAAGGACAGTCCTTCCATGCGATTTACGAAGCGACGCATGCGACGAATCCACCCGTCCTGGAGACGGACGAAGACGATAACATTTATTTGATTCGGCCGGACTTCGATGACGGACATGCTTATTTTTATCGGTTTTTGTCGGACAACGACTACCGGGAACCGCTGGTTACCCAAGTTCCTCACGGTTCGGCCGGAAAATTCTGCATGGCGATTGATAACGCTCGCAAACAAATCTACTATTTCGCACACAACAACACGTTTCATCGGATGTCATTTGCGGGCAAAATCCTTTCGAAAGTTGACTTGTTGCAGGCGGGTGAGAATGCCCTGTTGCAGTACCCGTTGATGTGTCTCGATGAAAAAGGCGTGCTACATGTGGCTTGGACCACGCAGAAGCACGGGGTCTATCTTTACTGGGACATTCACTACATGCGTTCCCGGGATGGTGGCGTAACGTGGCAAACGATGTCTGGCGCGGAGTTGACGCTGCCAGTCGTCGCGGATGAAGGTGGTGCGGCAGATCGACAAAGCATCTGTATGTCGTATCGCGCGACGCCGGAGCATCACGCCTGGTGTGTCTGGCAAGCGACGACAACGGTGCGACGTGGCGAGATTTTGCCGCGAGCCCGCCGGTGGCGAACCCATATTCGATCGGTGGCTGTCGCAACGTTACCCGCGATGGTTCGATCATCGGTTCGTTTACCGAACAGACCGCACCGACCACCGACACCGGTGGTGGATCGAAAGTGTTTTTCTTTCGGATTGACACCAAACAGTAAAGCCCTCAGGCCTGTGGTCGGATACCTTATGGTTCAAGGTATCCGGTACGCGGAGCCGAAAAAAGAGGATGCAGACACACTTGTGGCGGAGCTTTCTGGCCGGTTGCATGTTTGCAGACTGACCGGTGCACTACGAAAACTCATATCCTTTGCGTTGAGTGCGCTTGAGCCAAGTGTTTGCCTCATCGTCGCCGACGAACTGCAACATGTCACCACGTTGCATCGTGCCAACCTGTAGGGTTTTGCCCGACTCCTTGACGGCATGGACCAGGAGCTTTCCTTCGTCAATGGTCAGCGTTAGCGGTTTCTCGCAGTAGACGTGTTTTCCGGCGCGAAGTGCCGCGAGGACGGGAGCTGTATGCCAATGATCGGGCGTACCGATGGTGACCGCGTCCAAGTCGTCGCGATCCAGCAGCTTGCGATAATCTTCGTAGATCGTTGGTTTGCCGGAGAATTTTTCGCGAGCTCGTTCGGCATGCTGGCGTTGAACGTCGCAGACGGCCACGATATCGCCATAGCCGCTGGCACGTTCGGCAATATACGTCCCTTGGCCGCCGACGCCGATGCAACCGATCCGAGGTCGGTCGTTGGCCGACGATTGTGCGCGCGCATTTCCAATATCCACCAGGGCGCTGGAGAACCAATCCGCACCAACCGCCGCGGTAGCCAGGGTTGCGGAGACGCCAAGCATACGTCGGCGTGAAATCTGTTGTGGAATTTGTTGTCGGTTTTGCATGGCAGTGTACTCGGTGAGTTTGAATGTGGTTGGCACCATCGCACAGCAAATCGGCTGCACGAAGTTGGATTTGCGGGCAGACTCGTGCGGTCAGTTTAATCGGCGGTGGGTGGCCAATTCAAGCGGATTGACGCCGGTACATTGGCGGCCAAGATGTGCGATTTGCCGCTGTGGTCACACTCCAATGGGCGATTCCGACCGGCCGCCGCCCAATTCGCACACGCAGAATGCTTAGAATCGACACGACCGGGCCTCGGTGGCCAATGGCATGAGGTTTGCTTCGTTTCTTGTCGCCCTCGTTCGCCGATCCCGGCGACGAAGAGTCGGCAAATGGTCGATAATTTCCAGCATCGTATCGCATAATCCGGTTGCGTGAAGGACACAAGCCATGAGCGAAAAATCAACTCGAAACGGCTGGTTCCAAGGTTCCGAGATCCACTGTTGCTCACCAACGTCATCTCGCTCGCGAAGCTATCGGCTGATTCTCTTGGGACCTCCAGGTGTCGGCAAAGGGACGCAGGCCCAACTCCTATCCGAAAAGTTGCGAGCCTGCCACCTGTCGACCGGCGACCTATTTCGATCCGCTGCGTGTCAGTCCGATCTGAGCCCCGCATTGGAGGCTGCGTTGAGTGCCATGCGGCGAGGCGAATTGGTCTCGGACGAGCTGGTGATGTCCATGATTCGCGAGCGGCAGCATTGCCTGCATTGCCAGGGCGGGTTCCTCTTGGACGGCGTGCCCCGGACGATTTGCCAGGCAAAGGCACTCGACGAATTATTGCACGAGTTGGACGTCGATTTGGACGCGGTCATTTCCTACGAGTTGCCGTTAGAACAAATTGTCGATCGGCTCGGAGGACGCCGTACCTGTTCAGGTTGCAAGGCTGTCTACCACCTAAAGAGCAACCCTCCCAAGGCGGTCGGCGTATGTGATCAATGCGGCGGGGAGCTGATTTGTCGCGACGATGATCGTCCAGAAGCGATTACCGTTCGAATGAAGGCCTACGACGCGGCGACGCGACCGCTGAACGATCATTATGCCAACCAAGGGCGGTTGCTGAAGATCTCCGCTGACGGCAGCCCGCTGGAAATCCTCCAACGAACGCTCGATGCCCTCGGTGGGATCGTGCTCAACCGCCGCGCCAGAGAACGGGTCTAGTCACGGCACGTGTCATCGTTCGCCTGCCGCGACGCGACAAGTCGATCACCCTAAATGGCGATCGACCGTCTCAGTTTCTTAACCGCCAGTGGCTCCTGATGATGGTGCGCGTCCGCCAGGGACTCCATCCAGTCTGGGTCATCGGTCGTATCGCTTGAGTCGTCTGGTGACGACATTGCCGCGTCGACCGCGATACCGCCGAGCGACGTCAAGGGAGCGATCAGCGGGAACACAGCACACGTGGCACATGTCAGCGTTACCGTTTCAATCCCGACGTATTGAATCTCCGAAGTGCCATCGACTGTCACTTTAGTGCCATCGTCGATGGGCAACCCCGTTTGACCTTCAACGGCCAATTCATCGGCCGTCGAATGGGGTCCTCCATCGATCCGAGCTTGTATGCCTGCCATTGGCCGAATGTCGAATAGGTCGTCGCCGTCGCCGCCTGATAGGTCGAAGCGAGTACTACCGCTCGATGGCTGCAGCGAAAACGATTCATCGCTGGCATTGCCGACGACCTGCACGGCCTCAATCGTATCGATGAGTACATCGACATCGTCTGCCGGGCCGGCCAATCCCGTCACGGACGAATCCGTGATGACGACGTTGGCGTTGGCGGTCGCGCCGCCGGCGTCGGAAAGGATGAGCGAATCGTCATCGTCGCCACCGGTGATGGTGAGCGTCGCTGTGATCGTGTCCAGGTTGCCGGCGTTGGTAGGCGCATCGGACGAGATATTGAACGTATCGTTTCCGGCCGCGGCATCAATGCTGGTTGCGGCGCTGGTGCTTTGCACGTCAAAGG
>JAGQPD010000065.1 GCA_020426865.1 Planctomycetales bacterium | reverse complement strand
CTGGACCGGCCATGATGCATCCCGACGAACCGCTGCTTGATTCAGAGCTTTCTTTACCTGTGCAAGTCGATTTGGCGATCTCCGATCTGCCAGGTTTTCGTTCGTTCATCGGCGCTTGGGTGCAACGGTTCCTTGGCGAGGTCTTTATCGTCGATCCAGGACCCGCCGCGACGATCCCGGTGCTGGAAGGTCACTTGCATCGACTCGGTATCGAATCCGTTCAACATATTCTTCTCACACACATTCATATCGATCATGCGGGTGGCATTGGGCATCTTTCTCAACGCTTTCCGGATGCGACCATATACGCGCACCCCAAAGCCGTTCCTCATTTGATCGATCCCGAACGACTTGCTGCAGGTACCAGAAAAGTGCTCGGCAATTTGTGCGACCACTATGGCCCGATATTCCCTGTCCCACCTGCGCGGATACGGTCCTTCGAACAAGCGCCCTGCCCCACTTGGGAAACAATTGGCCATTCGCCACATCATGTTTCTTACCTCCTCGACGGTACGCTCTATTGCGGCGAAGCGCTGGGAGTTACCGTGCCGACCGTGGGCGCACATTCGACTTACCTTCGCCCAGCGACGCCTCCGAAATTCGTCTACGACGTCTATCAGCACTCGATCGAAACGCTGGCCGACGTTGAATGCCAACGTTATGCCCTGGGGCATTTCGGATCTGTTCCCGGCCGCATCGATTTGCCCGAGATGGCAATGGAGCAAATTCATCGTTGGATCAATGCGGTCGGACAACACGCTGATGCACCGCTGGAACACTTGCTCCGTCTTTTGCAGAAAAGTGATCCATGCTTTGCCCCGTTTGGCTACTTGCCCGATGTTATCCAACAGCGGGAACTGATCTTTTTTCGTAACACAGTCGACGGGATCCGGGCCTTCTTGAGCGATGGAATAAGGGCCGGCTAACTGCGAAGCTGCCAAAGATCGCGGCAGCGTGCAGATTCGCCCGCTACCTGAGCGTAATCGCACACGTCGCTCGGGAAACGCGATTTCTGCATGAGATTTGTCATCGAGTCGGCGGGCCGACTGCTCGTTGGTCTATTCTGCCATTGCTGTCGTATCCCACGCTGCGACTTAGGATGCCGTGGGTTCCGTCGAGACCGCCCATTCGCGGCGTCGACGGGCCACGTTTTTTGTCCGTCCTTGGCACGCGGGATGCCTATCGGCGGTACGGACCATCGGCGGTACGGACCATCGGAGGTACAGCTACGTTCGCTGAAGCCATAGCAACCAATCGCGAGGCACTTATGTGGCGACTTTTGGTACCGGAGCTCGTAGAACGCGGCTGCTGCGCGGTCGTGTTCGTGGTGGCGGCCTGCGTGGCCAGTGTTAACATGGGGCTGTCACATTGCCTTTATGCACAAGATGCAACATCGACGACCGAATCGAATTCTCGACGGCAATGGCAGCAATCGGAGCATGCGATTGGTCTGGTCGATCAGGGCCAGGTGGTATGGCAGTATCACTTCGGTGAAGACTTGACGGTACCCTATTTCGATCCGGTGGCGACGGCGGGCGGTCCGTCGCAGACGTGGAATTCGCCGACCGATCATCCTTGGCACCACGCCTTGTGGTTCAGCTGGAAGTACATCAACGGAGTCAACTATTGGGAGCATGCCGACGATGGGAGGCCTGCCGGACGCACGACATGGTCGCACGTGAACGTCACTGCTCGGAAAGACCATTCTGCGGTCATCACGATGCAGTGCATGTACTCTCCAGCCAGTGGGCGCACCGGGCGAGGATCCGACGAAAGCGCTGCGAAGGATATCGTGCTGCGTGAGGATCGCACGTTGCGCATCGACGCACCCGATTCGAGTGGCTCGTATCGCATCGATTGGGATTCCACTTTTGTTGCACAGGCCGATCGAGTTGTGCTCGATCGGACACCGCCGAAGGAACAGTCGTGGGGAGGCTATGCCGGATTATCCGTTCGGTTTGCCGAGCAACTGACGGAGCGCGAATTAACGAGCGAATCGGCGATGGCCAAGTTTGGCACGGGTGACCGGCATCGCAGTCGTGCGGTCGCAATGGACTATAGCGGCACGATTGATGGAGTGACGTCTGGGATTGCGATCATCGACCAATCGACCAACCCGCGTCATCCGACGCCGTGGTATGCAATTCGCAGTCCGGTGATGAGCTATATCAATGCCGCGTTGCTAGCGGATTCGCGATTGGAATTGGCACACGGCGAATCGATACGTTTGCGGTACCGAATTGTCGTTCACGCGGGGCGTTGGGACGCAAGTCGGCTGCGGGAGGAGATCAGGCGATACGGCCAAGCCGACGAGGGCGGCGGAAAGTAGCGGGAGCGAACTCGGGGGCCGGGTGAGTCAACGCTGGTCGATTCAACAGTGCGGAGAAAGCAAGCGAGGTAGAGCCATGGTGGTGAAGAGCATCAATCGTCGCGACTTTGTGCGGGCGTCGGCATTAGCGGCAACGGCTTTGGCGGTTCCCACGATCGTCCCGGCGCATGTGTTGGGCAAAGCGAGTCCGAACGATACGCTGCGGATTGGCTGTATCGGCACTGGACGGATGGGGCATGGCGACATGGGCGAGTGTCTGGCTCAGGGACTGGTCGGTGACAACAATGCCCGTATCGTGGCGGTTTGCGATCTGGACAGCCACCGAGCTCAACATGCCAAACAGCAGTCCGAAGGGACGTATGCACGGAAGTTGACCGAAGGGAGCGGTCCCGTGATCGATGTCTACAGCGACTATCGTGAATTGCTGGCTCGGTCCGACATTGATGGTGTCACGATTTCGACACCGGATCACTGGCACGCATTGGTTGCCATTGCGGCCGCAGACGCCGGCAAGGCGATCTATTTGCAAAAGCCACTCACCTATTCCATCGCCGAGGGGCGTAAGTTGGTCGAAGCGGTACAGCGCAATAACGTGATCCTTCAGACTGGATCGCAGCAGCGATCGGACCGGCGATTCCGTACGGCGTGCGAGTTGGTTCGCAACGGGCGCGTCGGCAAATTGCATACAATCCATGTCAAGTTGCCAACGGACAGTGGCATCGGCAATCCGCAGACGGTCGCGGCTCCGGCCAATTTGAATTACGACGTGTGGCTTGGTCCCACGGCCGTCCAACCGTACGCTCAAGATCGCGTGCATCCTCAGGCCGGTTTCAGCCGTCCTGGGTGGTTGCAAATCGAATCGTATTGTCGCGGGATGATCACCGGCTGGGGAGCCCACATGTTCGACATTGCCCAGTGGGGACATGGGGCCGACGGCAGTGTGCCCGTGGAAGTGGAAGCGACGGGTGAATTTCCCGAACGAGGATTGTTCAATGTCCACACAGACTTTAGTGCTGAGTTGCGTTACGCCGATGGCGTGAGGGTCATCGCCACGTCGGGCGATCCCGCTGGCGTTACGTTTGAAGGGGACGCGGGTTCGATTCACGTTACTCGCTCGAGTATCAAGGCGACGCCGAGCAAGCTGCTAGACGATCTGGTCACTGACAGTGACGTGCGACTCTACCAGAGTGACAATCATATGGGAAATTTCCTGCAATGTGCCCGCTCCGGGAAGGCCCCGATCTGTCCCGTTGAGGTCGGACACCAGGCGAATGTCGTATGTGTGATGGTGCACATTGCCATGAAGTTGGGGCGCAAGTTGCGGTGGGATCCGCAGCAGGAAAAATTCCTGGGCGACGACGCTGCGAACGAAATGTTGGACTATCCGCATCGTCAGCCGTGGGTGGTGTGAGATGATAATTGTTATTTGTGCCATGTGCACCCAAGTGGTTGCCGCATCGGCGGTCGAGTTGCGAAACGACGAGTCGGCCGCGACAATGACCGTTGCGATTGACGATCGTCCTGTTGTTGCCTATCAGTACGGCCCGAAGTTCGCGCTGCCTCATTTGTACCCCGTTGCCAGTCCGTCCGGCCACGAACTGACGGTGCAGCACCCTGATCTCTATCCGCATCATCGGTCGATTTGGATTGCCGACCGAGTCCAACTGGCAGGTGGCCCGGATGTCGATTTTTATCATTGCTGGAAAAATTATCGCCAAGCCGACAAGCCTGAATCGGGATTCAAACACTTCATTCGGCACCAACGATTTTCTTCGGTACAAGCTGAAGGGAACGGCGCCCGGATCAATGCGGATTTGAAGTGGATCGTCAATGAGAATCAACCGGTGCTGGACGAGCGGCGGACGATGCGCGTCATTGCGTTTGAGAATGGCGAATACCGCTTGGATCTCTCCTGGCAGCTAACGGCGTCCTACGGGAACGTGAAGTTTAGCAGCGATGCCGTGCACTACGCTTGGCCTTACGTGCGGATGCAACCGCGGTTCAGTGGCGAGCAAGGTGGGACAATCGTCAATAGTACTGGCGCC
>JAGQPD010000064.1 GCA_020426865.1 Planctomycetales bacterium | reverse complement strand
CTAGTGTCTGTCCGGAAATTGTTTTGAGGCGGAAAACTGTGGTGTTTTTTGGAAAAAACCTCCTCGAAGACCGAACCTTTTTGGAGTTCGCGCGTTGAATAGGTAGTGAAAAACCGTTTCAACGTTAAAATCTTCGAGGAGTGTTCGCATGCGACAGCATTACGATACCCAACGCCGCTTTGATTGTACACCCATTGGTCAACTGATGCTCAACGACGGTTGTCGTGACGAAATGATCCCGGTGTTGGCGGGACTCCAGCACGTCTATGTGTGCAGTGAACTCCGGCGGAAAGTCGTACGGCTCATCGCCCAGGATATCAACGACGAAACTCGGCGCGACGTGGGCCGGCCGGGTCTGGACGACTGGCAAATTGTTGTGTTGTCGGCGGTTCGCTTGGGATGCAATTACGACTATGACAAGCTTCAGGATCAAGCGGAAAACCACCGAGCTTTGCGCACGATCCTCGGGATCGGTGATTGGGACGACGGCCCGAGCTTCGGTGCGAGACGGATTCGCGATACACTCTGTCAACTAAAGCCTTCCACGCTGGAAGCCATCAATCACGTGATCGTCAGTCACGGCCAAGAGCTTCACGGCACGGCCGTCGAAAGTGTCCGCGCGGACTCATTCGTCGTTGAAACAGATATCCACTACCCCACCGAAAGCGCGTTGATCGGTGATGGAATGCGGAAGGTTATTCCTCTCTGTATCAAATTAGCCAGCGCGATTGGAGAATCCGGTTGGCGGCAAGGCAAGCACTTGCAGAAGCGAATCAAAGTACACGTCCGAACCATCGCCAAAATCAGCGCGAGCAAGAGCCCGAACGTCAAGAAAGGTCTAACACCCGCTTACGGTCGTCTCCTTGACCGTGCAAGGATGATTCTTGATCGTGCAAGACAGCTGCAAAAACAGGCTGAAACCGATGGCTGCTCTCTTGAAACGCAGATGCTTGGCGAGCAGCTAAAGCATTGGATTGAACTGACCGAACAGGTTTGCGATACCGCATACCGTCGCGTCATCCTGCAGGAGAAAGTTCCCAACAACGAAAAGCTGTTCAGCTTGTTTGAAGCCCACACGCAACTCTACCGGCGTGGCAAGGCGGGCACTCCGAACCAATTTGGACGGCAGGTACTCGTGTTTGAAGATGGTGCAGGTTTCATCAGTCACTACCACCTGATGGACCGTGAACTGGGTGACGCGGATGTCATCGTCGAACACGCTCGCCTAGCCCAAACAAAACATCAAGGATGGATCCAAACGGCTTCCTTTGATCGTGGTTTTTACTCCGAGGAAAACGAGCGACAGCTGGCCGCCATTATTGACGAGCCTTGTCTGCCACCGCGTCATCCAAAGCAGTATGCCGAGCGTCTCAAGGCGGCCACCGTCGAGTTCCGCAACGCACGCCAAAGCCATCCTGGGATTGAATCTGCCATTGGGGCTTTGCAATCCGGAAACGGATTGAAACGTTGCCGGGACCACAGTGAAATCGGTTTTGAGCGTTACCTGGGCCTGGCCATACTCGGACGAAATGTCCATGTCCTTGGCAAGCTGCTGATCGCGCGCCGCGCTGAGCAGTCAGCTGCCGCACTCAGCAAACGAAAAGCGGCTTGATCCAAACGAGCAAATCCAACACTCAACGCAGAACCACGACGATCGCGGTGCGCAATCGCCTACTCAAAACCGTGCTTTCGCGACAAAAACTCGCCTTAACAGCACGGAGATCCGCTGCTATCGAACGAATCTTCGTGCGACACAAACTACCTAAATTCACGCTGACGAAAGCCTGGAACCAATTTCCGGACAGACACTAGCTAATGCATGTGATTCGCGTCGCCGTTGGATCTGCCAATACCCGATTTCCACCGGAAGAGTTAATCGTGGTCGGGCGAATCGTCGATGAGCGCAGGACCTTGCCATTTCATTGCGATAAAAAAAGACAGGAAGGCTGTTGATATGCCCTACAAACCCGCCAAACGCCAGAATCGAAAAGCACTGCGCCGTTCGCATAGATTGCTCAATGCTGGCTTAGAGCCGTTGGAAGGGAAGCTACTGCTGACCAGGCTATTCGGGATCACGGCGCTGCGCGATGAAATTCAAGAGATCGATCCGCAATCGGGGACCGTCATCAATTCTTTTGAACCGCCTGGAACCGGTGCCGTTTCCGATGGATTGGCATACGACGGCGAGTCGCTGTGGGCGTTGTTGGATGACAATAACAACTTGCTGTACAAAATGAACCCAAACGACGGGACCGTCTTAGATACGTTCACGCTGCCCAGCAACAACTTTCGTAATGGACTAGCCGCCTTGAATGGGCTGATTTTCACTTCCGAAGGTGGTTTGACGCAACAGATCCTGGCGTTCAACCCCAGCAGCAGTACGGTCGAATACACCATCGATATCGGCGAAGCGAATCCGAATGAAGCGTTTTCGTTCATTGGCCGCGGTCTGGCTGCCATCCACGGACCGGACGCGTTGTTGATACCGGCCACCGACTTGAGCGTCGATCTGATTTACGAAGTCGACCCCGTCACCGGCGTCATCAACAACTCATGGGCCCCCAATCTAGCGGAAGACCCGAGCGGAGTCGCCGTGATCGACGGTGAGGTATACCTCAGCCAGCATGCGACCAGTGGCATCAATGTTTTCCATCGCGATGGAACCTTCCTGCGGTCATTTACGCCGGACGCCACAGGCTACCAAGGTCTGGCCGGCGATGACACCGGTACGCCATCGGCAACTGACGACGTCGTCGAAACTACGACGCAAACGCCGATCGTGATCGACTTATTGGCGAATGACCATACAGCGTCTTACCACATCGTCACCGGCGTAACACAGCCAGCGCACGGCACGGTTACCGACCACGGTGACGGAACGGTGACCTACGATCCCGGGACGTTCGTCGACGGTGTCGACACGTTTGGGTATTCGGTGGGTAAACAGCAGGTAGAAGTCAACGCCTCCGACGCGCAGCTATCGGATTGGTATGGGCATTCCGTTGCTATTGACGGTAGTTATGCAGTCGTGGGATCACCGTTGGATGATGACAGCGGCAGCACTTCCGGTGGCGCGTATGTTTTGCGGATGACTGCCGACAATCAGTGGCAGGAAATCGCCAAACTGACGCCAACCGACGGTGCGGCGGGTTCTCAATTCGGACAGTCCGTTGCCATCGACGGTGACACCGTTGTAGTTGGGGCCTGGATTGCTGATGCGAATGGCAACAATTCCGGTGCGGCGTACGTTTTTCAGAAGGATCAGGGGGGGGCCGACAATTGGGGGCAAGTCCAACGATTGACCGGTTCCGATACCACCGCTGCGGACAAGTTCGGGTTCTCGGTCGCCATCAGCGGCGACACAGTTGTGGTGGGGGCTCACGAAGACGATCCGTCGGGAAGTGCTTCCGGAGCTGCCTATCTTTTTCAGCGAAATCAGGGAGGCACGGACAACTGGGGTGAGGTCGTCAAGTTGATTGCCAGTGACGGCGCGGCGGCCGACCGGTTCGGTGCCTCCGTATCTGTCAGTGGCAGTACCGTCGCCGTTGGAGCATGGCGTGCCGCGTCGCCTGCCGGTGCCGCTTCGGGTGCCGTGTACGTCTTCGACGAGGATCAAGGAGGCGCGGGTAACTGGGGGGAGGCACGTAAAATTGTCCCAGCCGATGTTGCGGCAAATGATCAATTCGGCTTCTCCGTCGCCATTGACGGCGATCGCATTGTCGCTGGGGCGCACCTGGACGAATTCTCCGGCCCGCCCTTTCGAAGCAACGCCGGTTCGGTTTATATCTTCGAGCGTGATCAAGGTGGCGGCGACAATTGGGGCGAAGTTGATAAAATCTTCGCGGACTCTCCTGGTGCCGGCGACCGCTTCGGCACATCCGTCGACCTCGATGGCGATTGGCTCGTCGTCGGCGCTCGATTTGCCGACGGTGCATTCACCGATATGGGAGCCGCTTACACATTCCAACGCAACGCCACGTCTGGTCAATTCACACAATTCCGGCAACTCGGCGAGTCCGGGCAACGGACGAACGATAACTACGGCGTCAGCGTCGCGATCTCCAATCGCATTGCCCTTGCCGGTGCGGAACGTGGCGATTCGGCAATCGCCAACAATACCGGAACTGCTCATTTCACCGACTTGCGGACCACTACCGCCAACGTGCAAGTTGCTGTCTTCGCCAGCGCCGCGGTTCCCAATATCTCGCCTGTCTCGGCGACACGGTTATCGTCAAGTACAGGCCAGGTCGACGAAAACCAAGTCGATTCGATCTGGGAAGAACTTGGGACAAATCTGGCGTACCTATAAGGTTGCGTTGTGGTCGGAGTTTAGGTGGTAGGGGTTCAAGTTGCCCGAAGGATCGTCGGTGGTCACTGTCGGTTCAGCGGTATCTTTAGATCCTGCCGCAAAAAGAGACATTGGCCGCCTGCCTCCTCGCAAACATGATACAACGCGTAGGCGGGTATCTGGATCGTTGCCGTATTGTCATCCACGACTGTCGGCACGGCAGTCGATTCCATCCAATTAGTCGGATCATGCAGAATCGGCCAGTCGAATTCTTTCCATTGGGCAAACAACTGACAGCGGTCCGGGTGTTGCTCCTGTGTGACGCCGAGCAATACCAATTGACCGTCGCGTACAATATCACGAATGTCAACAGAATCGTTCGCATGAGTGAAAATCCCGACAGATGGTTTCCGGGCCTGGCTACTTAATCGCGTTTGCGGCATCGATCAGGGCTTGGGTTGTGTGCCGATCACGATAGCCGTCCAGGAACAATTTGGCACGTACCACGCCTTTGTCGTCCAACAAGAATGTACCGGGATGCGGGATTGGCACAGTATGAAACCGGCGAGAAACTACGACCGACCGGCTCCATATAATACTTAACAGATTGGTCTCTCGAAAACAAATTGTCTTCAAAGCAAAACGCTATTGGGTATCGTCCGGTCTGCGCCCAGTGAATGGGATTGAGTTGTCTAAAGAGGTATCACAACCGGAAGTGAACCATAGGTGGTCGAAGTACGCCTGAAGTTGGAGACTCGTGGCACGACTTTGGTGGAGGCGAGTCCCGTCAACAAAATCTGGGGAATCGGACTTGCTACCAGCGACCCGAGTGCCTTGCATCCAGGCCCATGGTGAGGGATGAATTTGTTGGGAAAGGCACTGACGCGACTGCGGGACGAGTTGCTGCAAGAAGACTTCGACGAATGACTAATGTTTTTCGGCGCGATGCAAGTGCTATGAAGAATGATATCCGCCGTCTATGATGGTGCTGACCGAATTCGTTCCAGAGGAAGGCAATTGTCATGAACAAGCTTGTGCAATGTGTGAGTGTGTTGGGCATCTCCGCAGCCGGTGTCATAACGACGTTTTGTTTCACCGTAACATGTGGTCCTCAAGAGGCGATTAGTGCCGAGAAGCCTCGCGTGTTTGTCCTGACGGATATCGAAAACGAGCCGGACGACGCCATGTCCATGGTGCGTTTCTTGACGTACGGAAATCACTACGATATCGAAGGGTTGGCAGCGACGACGTCGATCCACCAAAAGTCGCGAGTAGCTCCCGAACGGATTCGCCGGATCGTGGACGCGTACGGCAAGGTTCGGGACAACTTGGAAAAGCACGAAGCGGGATTCCCGACGGTTGAGTACTTGCGGGAAAGGATCACGGAGGGATTGCCGATCTATGGGATGGAAGGCGTAGGGGAGGGCAAGGACTCGCCGGCGTCAGAGCGGTTGATTCGAGCGGTTGATGCCAATGACTCACGTCCGATCTGGGTTACCGCATGGGGCGGCCCTGGGGTGTTGGCGCAGTCACTATGGAAAGTCCGCGAAACCAGGTCGAAAGCGGAAGTCGATCGATTCGTTGCCAAATTGCGTGTGTATACGATTTCGGATCAGGATGACAGCGGTCCGTGGTTGCGTGAGCAGTTTCCGAAGTTGTTTTACGTTTGCAGTCCGGGCTTCAATGCGGGAGGTGCGTATCATCAGGCGACATGGAGCGGCATCAGTGGAGACCATTTTCACGGTCGTTTCGACGGGGCGGACTTTTTGCTGGTGACCAATGAATGGCTTGATCAAAATGTTCGCACAAAGGGACCGCTGGGAGCCGAATATCCTCGATGGGAATACTTGATGGAGGGTGACACACCGTCGTTCTTGAACCTAATCAACAATGGCCTCAGTGACCCAGAACATCCCGAATGGGGCGGTTGGGGGGGACGTTACGAATTGTATACTCCGCGGTTGAGGAAGTGGTATTTGCAGGCGGAGACGCGGCCCTTTTGGACCGATGCGGAAGACGAAGTACTGGGTGTCGATGGCCGATGGCATGAGGACAACCACGCAACGATTTGGCGTTGGCGGTCAGCCTATCAAAATGACTTCGCCGCCCGCATGGATTGGACGATCAAGCCACAGGACCAGGCCAACCATCCGCCGGTACCTCTGCTCGGCCACGGTAACAGGCTGTCCGCACGCCCGGGAGAACGAGTCGAGCTGAGCGCCGAGGGGTCGAAGGATCCCGACGGTGATGCACTCTCCTACGAGTGGTATTACTACAACGAAGCTGGCTCATTTCCTGCATCGAGTGCCCGCAGTGGTCAGCCGTTGGAGATCCATGATTTCGATCAACCGCAAGCGTGGTTCAACGTGCCGACGGCGCGTGTCATGCCGCCGGGCTTGGGGACGATGCACATTATTCTGGCTGTGACCGATCACGGCTCGCCGAGACTTACACGGTATCAACGCGTCATCGTGGAGGTAAAGCAATAGGTTCCACGACTGTTTCAGCCGTAGAGGCCCACGGCATCGATTTCATTCCAACCAGGCACGGCGGTCGACCGAATGTAGATTTTGATCCGCCGAATTCTTGTCGACAGGATGGATAGTGGAATCATCGACACACCTTTCATTGCTGTCGTTGCCGTGGGATCGAGACCCAACCAGAGGACTGTTTCCGGCTTGTTGGGTTCGACTAGTGATGTCACCTGCATGTGGCGTGTCAGGGGGCCCCAAGACCTGCTCGGTTTCCCAACTGACGCGCGGATGCGTGATATCGTACAATTCCTGTTTCAAACGCTTGTGATCGCGATACCATGCGAACGCAATGCTAGTTGCCAACATCAGTAGCAACATGGACTGCAGCGAGAAGCGAAAGAATTGGGGGATTCTCACAACTATCGTCTCCTAGCGGCAAACGTTGCTCCGTGTTTTCGGCAGATGGATCATTCCTGTGCATCACCTGCAAGTTCTCTCAATCGTAAGTGTCGATATTCAATTGTCATTGGCGGACCGACGTGAACTTGGATTCCGAGCCGGCCACTCATGCGACGGTTGACCGTGTCGTTATCGACAACCTGACTTGTCAGGATGCCATTGATAAAGTGTTGCAATCTGTTCCCACGAGCGACAATACGGACCTCGTTCCAGTCACCATTCTTTACGTTTGCTCGCAATTCGTCGGTAGGTGCCAACGTCCTCTCTACTTGACCGGCGGTCCAGCGGTTTCGTTGAATGTGCGTTAATGCTGCCGCATTGGAGATGCTGGGCACAACCACGGACTCGCCGATTGCAGCGAGGGTCGTGCGGCGCCGTTCCTCGTAATTGCTTCCCGTATAACGATTGCGCCCATCGATATCGCATTGATAGCCGCGCATCGCGTGAAAATCCACGTCTTCGACGACCTCGCTACGATAGTTGATCCCGCTGTTTCCAGCCGATGAGACACGGAATTCCGCGAGCAATTCAAAATCGTCCGGGACGTCGCCCTGATAGATCAGGAAGCGGTTTTTGTCGATCCGTGTTTCCTCCGTTATTTGGCCCAAGATCGCACCCTCCCGGACGCTCCAATAAGGCTGGTCACCCTCCCAGCCATCCAGCGTCTTGCCATCGAAGATCTCGACAAAGGTAGCTACTTTAGCGTTTCGATCGTCGGCAAAGCTAGCTTGATGCACCAGTGCGAGGCTCAAAGCGCCAACGGCCAAGATCAATGCATGGCCGGAGGATCGGATGAGCAAATGTGGTGGCGGTTCTCTGTCAGGCTGCCGTTTGGTGATGTCCTGTCTCATTTTGTCTCGGAGGTATTTCGTTTCGACGGTTGGAGTTTTAGGAATACGGCTGGGGACAGCCGTGTAACATTGGTTTCGGTCGTCTTCGTCTGCAGG
>JAGQPD010000063.1 GCA_020426865.1 Planctomycetales bacterium | reverse complement strand
CGGGACACACTCTGCGATTGAAAATTGTCGATCACAAGCAGGTGCCTATCAGAGGGGTTCGCGTTGTTAGTGACACTTGGGGAGAATTGCGCACGCTGAATTGGAACGCTCAATCCGATGACAATGGCGAGTGCATTTGGCAGGGTGCTCCGGCGGATCCAGTGGAATTGCATATTCTTAAAGCGGACTATATCGCCATCCGAGATTTTTCCAACCCACCGCGAGACGAACCGTACCTTGTGGAAATGCTCCCCGTCGTTAATATCACCGGCCTAGTCGTCGACCGGCAGGCGGGGAACCCGATTGCTGACTTTGTTGCCCAGTTTGGTGATGTTTACGAGGGGCGTGAGAGTGTTACTTGGAATGACTGGCAAGTCGCGAAAGGCAAGAATGGGCTGTTAACGATGCGGCGCGACGAGCCGGCACGTGAGCTCCATATCCGAGTTGACGCGGAGGGGTACAAATCGTGGATTTCGCCTCCTATCGATATGACGCAGTCGAATGTGGCGATAAGTGTGGAATTGGAAAAGGATTTGGGGCTCACCGGTCGTATTATCCGCCCCGATGGCCAGCCCGCCGACGGTGCGAAAGTCGTGATGGTCACCCCGGAACATCCAGGGAATTTTCCGCAGGGACTGTTCGGCACCGTCGCCGTTGACGAACAAGCGAAGTCAACTCCTTCGACGCTCACAACCGAACATGGCGAGTTTCGATTACCGGGGCCAGCGCAGCCTAGTGTGCTGTTGATCATCCATGACGCTGGGTATTTTGAAATGGCAACCGCTGATGTCGGCATTGCACCCATCAAGTTGGAGGCTTGGGCAAGCCTGAACCTGGGTGTAGTTTATGCCGGGCAACCCTGCGCAAATGCCAAAGTGCGTTTCTATCCCACCGAGCGGCGACTCGCCCCCGACGTTCACGCTGTTGACTACGGGCAGGAAACATCTGCCGACCGGCATGGGAAGGTTGATTGGAAAACGGTCATCCCCCGAGCTGGCCAGCTGTCCGTCGGTCGTCATCATTCTGATCATCCCGACCGCGTGTTGTATGAGCATCGCAAGATCGAATTGCAGCCAGGCAAAACCTTCACATTGGAAGTGGGAAAGCAAGGGCGAACGGTCCGCGGGAAAATTGTACTGCCGCAGTCACTTTCGATGAAGAACCACAAGTGGGAAACGGTCATTCTAAGTCCCGCCGACCGCGAACGCAGTCCCACAATTACTGCCTGGATCGCGAATGACTTGACTTTCGAGTACGATGCCATCCCCGCGGGTGAATATCGAATGCATGCAAGTCTCGTGGAAGACAACGAGCAGTCGCGTCGCGGATTTGGCCAGCCGGTCGCGCGCGTCGATCACCGTTTCTCGGTCGACGATCGTTCCTCGGGACCTCTCGATTTGGGTGAGATTCAAGTACAACACCAACGAGAAGAATGAGGAGTAGGAACGCATATTGAGGCTCTTGCTCGACAAAGGAACTCCGATGATGCGTCGATCGATGCCATACTTGGTCTTCCTCATGGCAGTTGCTGGATTTTCCGAGCATGGTAGCGCTGAGGAAGCGACAGGCATCGTCGAGCAAGTCGAGCAGTTGTTTGCCGACATCGACGCGAAGGATCCAGGTTGTGCCGTCGGGATCCGGCTGAATGGACGGACGATTGTAAATCGTGGATTTGGTCTTGCCAGCGTTGCCTACGACTGGCCCAATCGATCCGACACAGTCTTTGAAATTGCATCCGGTTCCAAAACATTTACCAGTGTTTGTATCGCATTGCTATTGGATCAAGGCAAGCTCTCGCCTGACGACGATATCCGCAAATTGGTCCCGGAGTTGAGTCTTGAATCGACAGTGACCATCAGGCATCTATTGCGCTGCGAATCGGGTGTGTGGGCCCAATTCCACATTATGCCGTTGGCGGGATATGACAATGTGCCGGTACATTCTCCCTACTCCAAGGACGACGTTCTTACCGTCTTGAGCGGACAGAAGGAACTCCCCTTTCAGCCCGGGACTCAGTTTCAGTACGGCAGCGGCGACTCGTTTCTTTTGGGAGTTGTCGTCGAGCGCGTCACCGGTATGTCTCTGGCGGAGTTTGCCAAGAAAAGCTTGTTCGAACCGCTGGGTATGACTCGTACGTGGTACGTTGATAATCCCTCTGTGCTCGTATCCAATCGTGCCGTTGGCCACTGGAAGAATCCCGCCTCAGGGGACGCCGGTCCAGACGACGTGGATCCTGCGTGGTCTGAGTGGAATGCAAATGCCTTTCTTGGCGGTGGTGGAAGTGTCCTCACCTGCGTCGACGATTTATTACGCTGGCCGCAGGTTTATCAACAACAACTGCCGCGAGGACGATACATCGACGAATTCGCTCGCAATGGAACCGTGTTGGGCAATCGCTTCGTTTTGGATCTGGATGCCTTTTCGAAAAAGTTGAACGATCACCCCGGCAATCCACCGGCAGGTACTTATCGTGGTCGCCGACGGTTTCAAATCACCGGCGGATACTGGGGCTTTTCCTGCTGCGCTTCACACTTTCCGGATGATCATGCCGATATCGTGTGCGTGAGCAACAGCGATTCCGTATTCGCCCCAACAATGGCACGCAAAATATCCGACATCGTACTCGCCTCCGTACTCGAACCACTCGACAACCAAACTGACAATCGTCAAGATCCAAATGCGATGCCCAGTCTTCCACTGTTGTCCCCCGAACAACTCCGGCCATTTGAGGGTTTCTATCGACGCCCCGGAAATTATCCTGTAATGCACGTTGAAGTGCACGATGATCATCTGCTGCTTACTAACAGCTATGGCGACAAGACGACATTGAGCCCCATTGGCGTGGGGCGATTCCGACCGGACGGCCAATCCGCGTTCTACCCATCTGCGGTGTTCGAATTCAACCGGCCGGACGAAAACCGTCAAGCCTCAAACTTTGTTCTCACGTCCTTCGAAAATCAAATACATGAAGCGTATCAGCATGATCGTATCATGGAACCTCCGACCTACACCGCCGAGCTGCTCCAAGGGTTTTCTGGTACCTATCTTAGTGACGAAGTGGGGGTTGTGTACCACATGCGTGTACGAGATGGAGGGCTCGAAATGAGAGTAGGTGGGCGACGATGGGAACGACTTGAACCGTTGGCAGCAGATGAATTCTGGCCAATTGTCGAGAACCGCCACAATTCACGATACATCCGCTTTTCTCGTGACGAACATGCCGTCGTCGACGGATTCTCGATCGGCTTCTGGCGCATTAAAGGGGTCAAGTTCCGAAAACTCCCGTGACCCCATTTGCAGTGCGCGACTGATGCGTAACGGTGTCACGCCGTCGCGGCAAGCTTTCGTCCGTGCAAATCGACGCCGCGAGCTTCAGCCTGTCGCATCTGTGTTACATACCAAGCTCCATCAACAACACTGAAGGCACGCGATCGGCATTCCAGATGCGCAGTAGTCCATAGCCGATGCCGGCCAGCCCGGTCAACAGACCTGGAGTCTCGGCACCCATGGGTACGCCGCAGCGCCATTGGCCCTCTTCAATGTCGCTGATAACCTGGTCGCACATATCCTCGTATTGCCCAGGCCGATACTCCGGGCCCAGTTGTCGCGAGGCTTCGATCAGCAATTCGAGATTCCCTAATGCACCGTGGCAAAGGCTATGATTGTCGCAGCAACCGTGGCGCACGGTTGTCAGGATCGCCTGCTTTAGCTCCTCATGCATTACGTCATCTCGACGATGCCATGACGCGAGCCGGCCCAGGCCGATACCAGCGGCACCGTGGCACCATGCACAAGCAAACGCTTGCGCAGCGTCAGCATTGCCTTCGCGACTAATATCGAATTCAGCAGACTCCTGCGCCATCCGCAGGTCCCGCCAATTTCCCACCAACGGTTCGAACGTCGTGCGTTCGAATCGTATGGCTTCCCACGCACAAGACTCAAAGCGTTGGTCGTTCGTGGCTTCGTACAACTGCAGCAACGACCAGGCAATGCCTGCCGCGCCGTGCGAAAAACCAGCAAGTGCACTGGGCGTTTCGTGTGGCCGATGCTGCAGCAGATGCTCGCCGCACTGCCGTGCCACATCCAGGGCTCGGGCGTATCCGTCACTCCGATACACCGCCAGACAACTAGCAATCGCCCCCGCAGCGCCCCCCATGACGTCGAACTTTCGATCGCTCGCCAACCAACGGGACACATCGTCCACACATTTCCTGGCTTCATCCAACAATTGCGATTCGTCCCAGAGAATACCAAGCTGATTCAATAGATACACGGCACCTCCCCAGCCATCGAAGCCGCCGATCGACGAGAACTGGCGTCGGCCGATGCGAATCTGGCTGCGCAGTGTCGCTACGGCGCCGCGGGCACAACGTGTCGCGCGCGCATCACCTGTCATTGCCCCGTAGAACGCCAGGAACAGCGCCACTCCTCCGACACCGTCATACAGACCCGGTCCCATCGGCGAAATGGCCCAGCGACCCTTTCCGGCTGGACCGATGCCGAGCCAGTTGATCCGTTCGTCTTCATCATTGCCAATTGCCAACTGTTCGATCCGTTGCATGACTTTGCCGGCCGCCCTCAAGGCGCGCGATCGACGGTCAGATGCCGATGAACTCGCTGTCGACAACGCGCGGCAGGTGGCGTCACCAGCTCGCTCGCCCAGCGTACTCATGGCAGCCTGGATGATCCACAATTGACGCTGTAGGTCGTCTTCCGAAAGGTCCTGTAGGCGGTTGCGGACCAATTGCAGACCAGATTGCCGCAAAAAGCCTTCAATGCACGTGCCGTCGCTGGCATACAAATCACACGAATCGGCCGGAGCGTGGAAAACAGGGACGTCCCCCTTCCACAGGTCAGCGTGCTCCAACGCTATGACTCGCTCCAGGTACGGCTGTTGCGGTACGGTGACTCGTAATCGGTCGAACAGATCATCCCGGTCACGTGCATCTCGCAATACGTCCGGATGAAAGCTCTCTTGCAGCAGCAGCGAATAGACTCGAGTAGGACGCAGAATCAGACGAACACGGTCATGAGCAAACAGGGACAGCACACTGTCGGCATGCTGTAGCGCAGTTCGCGAGTTCATCAATAGCCGGTAGACGGATGCAAACCCCTCGCACAATGGTTCTATGTAATCGCGGCCGTCGACGGTTTGGCCACCTAACATCGCCCGATGCTGCCCGGAAAGAATCTGTTGCCGCTCGCGTTTGACACACATCTGATCGGGTACGGAGAAGTCGAGCATTGCAGACGCACTGGGGGCGAATTGCTGGCCGTCGCCGCCTAACCCGCTCATGTCGACCCCGGCCGAATCATCATTGGCCCACAATCGTTGCGGCAACATGCCCGATCGCAAGACGGAATCGCCGAACGCAGTTACAACGGCATCGACGGCAGCATCGACGGCGGCATCACCCGAGTTCCGTTCCGCGGCGTCGTTGCATAGGTCGCTTAGCTTTCCGTGCATCAGCGTTTCCAGGTCGACCGGCACTGGATGCGGCCCAGCGGCGATCACATTTTCGTAGTGAAAGTCCGTTGCACAGAGTACGTAGAAGAGGGCCAGGTAGCCACCCTGTCTTCGGTAGAATTGCACGACTTGATCGGTCGACTCACATTCTCTCGCCTCAATGAATTCCACCCATCCATATTCACCACGGTCCGCCGTCGTCAATGTGCGGAAGGGGTCTGCGATCTCATGTTGGTTAACCCATTTCAGCAGATCCTGAAAATGTCTGTCGATTGACAGTGAGCGCGGCTTATAGACAAGTCGTTGCCCGTTGGCGAATTCGAGAATCGCGACGGACTTGCCACCCGCGTGGCTGTCGCCCGCTCCCGTCCGCACGGCAACTAGTTTTCCCGGATTCGTGCCCGCAAAGAACGTCGCCCGGATATCGTGCCAATCGCGACAAAGACGCTCGGCGAGCTCCACGCTGGTTTCGATCGCTTGTTTGACCAGAACGGCCACGGTCCGAGCCAATACCGGATACTCGTCGAAGAACGCGATCGCCTGCTGCGGCCGTGCCATTTGATCGATAAAGTCCTGGAATCGCTCGGCGGCAGTAACGCCACGAAGTCGATCCTCCAAGCGGGCCACGTTCAGTTCCAGCACGAGCGAGCGACTGATCATGCTCACAAGTTTACTCGGCATGTCGCACAACAGCACATCTGCGATCGTTGCCACATCAATGGGCTCGTCTGTGTCGTTTTCCACAATTGACTGCACTCGTCGAGTGACTTCTTGGTGTGCGTTGCACACAAACGGGGCCACGAGTTGCAGGAATTGGACGACGTCATTGTCGCTTTGGATGTGAAGTCGCGGCCAATAGTTGCTCTGCAAGACGTGGTCCATCATCGCCCGTAACGACGCGTGCCATTCTGGCGACTCGCCCATTTGCCGA
>JAGQPD010000062.1 GCA_020426865.1 Planctomycetales bacterium | reverse complement strand
GCTCAATTTCCATCGTGCCCCGATTGGTAAATACCACTATGTCGTCATCATCCAGCCGCACGGCATAATCGGGCATATGGCCAAACTCCTGGTCCATCTCGACAGTATTGCCAATCAGCCGCCGAAACTCCCTGAGTGTCGAGGCCGAGCCGAATTTTCTTTGCAGCAGTTCGAGCGAATTCTTCCACATTCGGCCTTGGGTCCGCAATGCTTGCGAGCAATCTCATAGACGCGGCGTTCCAGCGGCTTGCGAAGCCGGAAATAATCGCGATGCAGCGTCAGCACCTCACTTTTTTTGGATGACGCTTCGAACGTAGTCTCGGCGCGACCACAATGGCGTACTATAGATTCGACAGTTTGTGTGGCATGCTCAATTCCCTTTGCGGAGGAGGCGGAGCGGAACGCGATTCCGTACACTTACACCCCGAAATGGTCCAAGATCTTCTTCGCATGGTTTGCGGCGGCACTCTGCACGCTGCCGAGGTCTATCTTTCTGCCTTTCGGGGTTCCTGACTTGCCGTGAATGAAGCGGTGACAGGCCTCTTTGCTCGTGAAGCGACGACCTCCAACTCGAATGGATTCCAGCACTGTTCCACGAACGCCCTTGAGCATCCACCTCCAGATGGTCGCCGTTGACGGTTCGTGCGGGAATTCGTGCCGTGCTTGGGCGATTGTAATTAAGTTCTCAGTTGCCGCATCGATCATTCTGGTGACGTTCCCGGAAAGCGTAGTCGATGCGTCACCATCCCGGAGTGCACGAATGCGCAAGTAGGGGCCTTGTCAACCCTGACAAGGAACAGCATTTTCGATTGGAAACCATCTCATTTGAGCCAGGGCGGATGCATCCTGATCGTGGATACACATTGGTGTCCACATCGCGGACATCGGCTCACTGGCAATTTGTCGTACTACTCGGCACCATCGTTGCACACGAAGTAAAACATAGCTCCCTTCCTTGCCCCCCGGAAACCGGAGATTGTGTGGGGGTGCAATGGGCTGTTATCGCGAATTGGTGCAGCACCTTGCCTTCACTTCCCAAAAGACGTCGTGTTAGTGTTTCGGCGGACACACCTGCGGCTGACAACGCGCGTGAGCCCCAGAAAGGTTACAACGAAACAACCGTCCGATCGGCAAGCACGTTTCCCTCAATAATCCCAAGTTTTCGCCAGGCGACGGAAAACTGCTTTCAATGACCTACGCAATGACACCGGCATGCCACCGTCACATCGCAAAGCGATCCATCGACAAAGAAGTTGTCTTCAAGACAACTCGTCTTCCGCTTCCGCATCAAGTGTCCCGCCATCTTTCACTTTGTGGCAAAGACGTGAGAAAGCTGTGTAGCTCCGGATCGCCGGTTGGTTCGCGCGACACTTCCGAGCGTTCTTTTTTGACCTCGCTTTTCGTGGCTGCTTCAGCGCTGCTTTGTCCGGTGGGCGACTGCGATTTTGGTTTCAGGCGTGACTCCAATTGCTTGAAGTAGCCGTCGAGCAGCTCAACGACTTCTTTTCGTATTTGTTGGGCCAGTGGCTTTGACATATCGTGCTCCTTTCCTGTGGAAATAATGAAAGTGGTTTTTCTTCAACGCGACTTCTAGTAGTTGTTGGTATGTTGATAGGTGAACTCGCAAATCTTGATGAGTTGTCCGGGGAAGATCTCGCCGGAGAACATCTCTTTCTTGTCACCGCATTTCACAACAACGACGTACGGAGTTGGCTCGGGACGCCCGCGGGTATAGAAATGGTGGACGAAGACCGAGTAGGCGGCTCGGTGTGGCGGATAGGCGAAGGCAATGTTCTCGCAGGGGTACCGGGCGATGACTTCAACTCCTTTTGCATTGGCGTCAACGTCCAAGAAGCCCCACGTCGTCCTCGGTCGTTGGTACGAGATCGACTCATTGATACGTCCGCTCCACCCGCTTTGATGGTGAAGACCTTGGTAATACACGTGTAAATCCACGTCATCGTCTCCCGTAAAGCCGAGACTACATGTAATTGGGGCGTCAATGTTCCCGCCTGCCGCCCTCACGCGACGTTCCGTTTCCGCAAGGCGTGCCGCGTCACTGTCCAACTCATCAAGGTCTTGCGGCGTGACTGCCGTAGAGCTGTCCGGGGCGACTTCGTCGGTTGGCACATCTGTCATTTCGTCCTCATCTGTTTCGGGGAGTGTTTCCTCCGCTGCCTCGTCTACCGGTTCGACTTCCTCTTCTTCTTCGTCCAAGGGGGCTTGAATGACCGTGGGCGGAGCGTCCGGCGTCGTCTCCTCTCCAAACACGGCGGTTAATTGAAGGACGTCCCTGTGCGGCAGCTGGAATGTCACCAGGCAAAGTATGATCAGCAGTCCACAGTTAATTCCTATCGACACGTACCATGAACGAACTTGGCGTCGACGGTCGGCACTCAGGTAGTACCACCAGCGCATGAGCCGTCGCTGCTTACTCCGACGAGTCATCTGCCACCTCGTCGGACTCTAACAGCTGCAGTTCAAATTCAACACTTGACGGCTCTGTTTCACCGTCGACGGGAGCCTTCGGCACCGTCACAACGAGCTTGCTTCCATCGCCCTCGTCGACAATCGTGCATCCATACGATTTCGTGTGCCCATTTTGCCCCAAACTGATCGTCAGGCGTGCGTTTGCGGAGAGACTGTAATGGCCTTCCGCCTTGGTACCTTCCGCGACTTTCCACACAAAATCACCTCGATGGGCAACCGAGGTCTGCGTAAACGTCCAGACCTGCTCTTGGTCATCATTCGTGTCCTCCTCGCTGACAATCTGCCAAGCCAGCGTGTCCCCCTTTTGCATGCGATGTAGTACTGTCTCA
>JAGQPD010000061.1 GCA_020426865.1 Planctomycetales bacterium | reverse complement strand
GCCAATCGGTGTGCCGGTGATCGGCATGCCGTAGGCCGCCGTCGATACGCCCGCTACGTAGCCAGGCATGCCCATGTGGCCGCCCGACATGCCGGCGCCGCCAGCTTGAGCGACACCGCCTGCGCCACCGTCCAGGCAGGCTAAGGCACTGACAACCCCCGCACCCGCTTCGTTCATCATGCCCGGCATCTCGATGTTCTTGTTGCCGACTCGCAGTACTGCCAGAATCGCGCCACGGCGATCGGCTTCCACGATCGGGTCAACACCCGGATCCAAACGAGTGCTCACGAGCGTCTCAACGCCGGCAACCGCAAGGTCCTGGAATTCCGGATCGGGCAAGTAAATTACCTTGGTGACAAAGTTGCCCGTTACGACCTGACTGAAGTCGTCGACGGTCAACTGCACCGGAATCGCGTTGTGGGCGAGGAACGCTACCGTCCGCGGTGTCGCGCGGCCAATTTCCAGCGTTGGGTAGAGTTCGATTCCTTCCCGATCCGGAATGTTCGTGACCTTCAACCGGTACAGGCCGCCTTGCTGAAAGTTGGCGCGTCCGGGCGTGATGATCGGGGCCGAATCAAACGTTCCCGATCCACTCGAATCGTAGACCACCTGCATGCCGTCCAGCTTCGTGAACAGCACCTGAGCACTAGGCATCATGCCGCCAATGCCCGTCACGCCGCCATCGTCGTAGCAGTCGCCGGAAGGGCCGATCGGCATCTCCGCCGACGTAAGTACCCCAGGCCCGGGACCGGCAACCCCTGGACCGGGTGCCATCAAGCGATCGACCGGTGGAAGATTGTAGCCCGGACCGTGGCCCATCCCCTGGATCGGCTTGCCGGGTAAATTCAGTCTGCCGTTGGCCTGGCAGCCGAAACAGGCGATCGTCGCCGCAGCGACAACGGCCCATAGGTGATAGCAGCGTTTCATGGTTCCCCCCTTGAACAAGTCTGCAAGCATCGAGTTCTAACTTTGCGTATCTCGGACTGTCCCGTCTTGGTACGTTTTCCGCCGCAGCGGCGCCAAAGCTGACGTGGACCTCGCCCGCCCAGAACCCTTACAATCCGTCCCAGGCGGCCATCGCCACGACTGACCCTACCCGGGAACTGCAGCCGCGCGCTGGTTTGACTGATGGGTATGTTCGGCCTGTTGCCACCCGTTTCTTTGGCAAAACCGTTAAATCCAGTAGATGAAGACTATTTTTCCTATCCTCACACGCTTGGCTTGTAGCTTGCTATCGGTGTTCAGCACGCTGGCATCGGTCGCCGCGCAGACCGATATCCCGGTTTCCGTCCGGGCCGTAACGCCAGCAACCGTTGGAAATCCCGCGGAATCGACGGCCGCCACCCCGTCCACGCCAGATGGTGCCCCCGAGCAACCGCCATCGCAATTGATCCTGCAGCAGGCGATCCAGCGACTGGACCGTATTCCCTCGATCGCTGCCCGAGTGCGACATCGGGTGCAGCTGTTCGACCAGCAGCTGACCGGCACCGGGGCGTACGAACAATTCGACGACGACTTCGGCCGCAAGACGCGGTTGGAATTACGAATCTCCGTGGGCGACCGTCCCACTAGTTTGCTGGAGGTCTGCGACGGCCGGTTCTTATGGAGCCACCGCGATGTGATCGCGATCGACGATCAGGGGGATGAGTTGCCGGATATCCGTCGAGTAGACTTGCGGCTTGCGCGGCGGGCGCTGGCTGTTTATGGCCCGGCGTACATGAGTCCGCTGCAACCGCAGATCACGGTCGGAGGTTTGCCGCTGTTGATCGGCCAGCTCAATGACGCGTTTGTGTTCGGTAAGCTGGCGGAGACAAAACTGCACGGGGTTCCTGTATGGGTGATCAGTGGCACTTGGCGGCCGCGGGCATTGGAGCGGATCTGGGCGGCGATCGACCAGCAGCAAGACGACACCGAGCGGTTATCCGCAAAGGACGCAGCCGAGCGCGGCCCCGACCAACTACCGGCACCCTTTCCGCATTCGGCATTGATCGCCTTCGGCAAGGACGATCTGTTTCCTTACCGTATTGAATACTTGTGACAAGAAGGGGAGGGGGGTGACACGGGGGAAACCTCGATTGTAACGATGGAATTCTTCGAAGTGCGGCTAGGCGCGACGATCGATCCGATGCGATTCGTTTATCAACCGGGAAATGCCACCATCTTGGACGACACCGAGTCGTATCTTGGGCAGTTCGGCATCAGTCGCCAGCAAGTCGAACGCATTCGCGCCGCGCGAGGGAATGAATAAAACTCCGAGCCGAAAACTTAGAGCCGACCTTGATCCGATCGCGGCTTACATATTCTCGAGCCCCAACTTGCTAAACCCCTACTTCTTCCGCACATCATACACAACCAAATCATCTTGATCGCGAATGAACAGCATTCCTCCGGCGATCACCGGATGCGGCCAGCTCTCGCGGTTATGCACGGCCAGCGGAAACTGCCCCTTGAGTTCATACTTTTTCGACGTGCATGACACCAGTGCCATGGTTGCGTCTTGATAGCGAAAGTACAGATGCCCATCGGCGTAGGCGACGGCGGCCGAATCGCGACCCGGTCCGCGGCCGGGACGCCAGTCATCTTTGCCGGTGAGAAAATCGAAGCACAAGGGAAAGCCATTATTGTGTCCGTGACCCATGAAGACGTGGCCGTCTTTGAGGATCATGCCGCCGTGATGGTTTTGCTTTTCTTTCGCTGAAAAGTAGTAAATCTCCTTCCAGTTGAGTTCGTCGTGATCGCGCGAGATTTTTAAGAGTGCCGTGCCGCCGTCGCCGTAGCCACTGGACCCAAGCACGTAATCGCCGTCGACGAGCGGTGTCGGAATATTGGCAGTGCCGTTGGAGATTTTGTCGTAGATCCAGGCGGTTTTGTGCGTTGTGGCGTTTATGCTGACCAGTCCGATCCCTGTCAGCGTGATGTATTGTTTGACGCCGGCGGCGTGGCTGATCACCGGTGACGCATATCCGGCGCCACCGTGTCCCTTGCGCGGCGCACTCGGGTCGAGCGCCGCTTCCCATCGCAAGTCGCCGGTGAGTTTATCGAGCCCGATCAGGTGGGCTTCCACGCTACCCGGCGTCGCAATGACTTCGCTGCCGTCAACCAGCGGCGATTCCGAATATCCCCAGGTCGGCTCTTTGCCGCCAAAGTCGTCTTGAAACGAGACCTGCCAGATGATCTTACCGCTGTCCCGAGCGACACAAGCCAGCACGCCATCGCGGCTGATGCCATAGACACGATCGTGGTCGATCGTGGGCGTGCCATTGGGCTGTCTCTTGCCGAATGCGGCACGCCAGATTTCGGTTCCATTTTGGCGATCCAGGCAGATCATGAACCCTTGGCCGTCGGCTTCGCCAAGCGAGAACACCTGGTTGCCGGCGACGGCGACGGAAGAAAAACCGCTGCCCAGTCCCTTTGTCTGCCAGGCGATGGGCGGGCCCTCCTTGGGCCAGGCATCGAGCAAATCGTGTTCGGTCGAATCGCCATCGCCATTGGGCCCACGCCACCGAGGCCAATCGCCCTCGTCCGCGTAAGTCGGGCTCTGCAGCGCAATTGCGCATACGGCGGTAGCGATTAACAACCAGGAATTTGATTGGAAGTGAAATAGCAACACAGGCGAGCTCCGAATAGGTTTGCAGTAGAAATAAGGACAATTGCGAAGTCACTAGCTGGACATCGCCATATTCATCATTTGCTAGCACGGGTAAGTCGTGAATGGGACACGATTTATCGATATTGACATGAACATGAAAAAAAGACGACCCTCCGTGTGTTAGATCATTTCACAAGGAAATCACGGAAGGGTCGTCCCATGTCAACTCATGATATCGCAAAGTGTGGTAAATTGCTGGCCCAGTTTCTGAGGCATTTCGCGGATTGCTTCGCCCGACGTGCCGGGCGAGCCCTGCTGTGGTTTACGTGCGCGGGCTGCTATCAGACGGGCAACGAAAGAACGTGGAGGCGATGGCGTTGGATCAGAACGTCGCTCCCAGGACGCTGCAACGGTTTCTCGAATCGATTGTATGGGATGAGCAGATATTGCGAGACCGCTGCCAGCAACTGGTTGCCACCCAACATGCCAATCCAGACGCCATCGGCTGCATCGACGAGACCGGAGCCGCCAAGAGCGGCAACCACACTGCGGGCGTGAAACGCCAGTACAACGGCAATCGAGGGAAGATTGAGAATTGCGTCAACAATGTGGCAATCTCCTATTCAGCCCCGGGCTTCAACTGTTTGTTGGACGCTCAGTTGTATCTGCCCAAGGTATGGACGGAAGATCCAGAGCGTCGAAGAAAAACCACATCCCCGACGACATCATCTTCAAGACGAAACCACAAAGCGCGTTGTCTCTGATTGACCGTATCAATGGCAACGGGATCGAAGTGATGGCGTGGACGGCGGACGAACTGTATGGCCGCGATGGCGCATTCCTGGACGGGCTGGACGAACGAAACGAAGCCTTTGTGGTGGAGATACCTCCTAACGCGCACATGTGGCTGTCGAAGCCGAAAGTACTGAAAATACCGGCTCGAAATGTGAACGGACGTCCCAAGAAATACCCGCGACTTCGCAGACGCGATCAACAACCCAGCGAAGTTCAAAACCTGGCAAAGTACTCTCCGGTGTTTCGCGAGCAGACTCCTCAACGGTACCGCATCAACGACACGCACCATGGCGAGGAGGTAGGGGAGATTCGTTGGGAAACCTGCTGGCGAAAGACTCATACCGCAAAGCTTGTTAGTAAACAATGTACGTTGATCGTTGCCCGCAACGTATTGACCGGCGAAACAAAATACTTTCTTTCCAACCGTGTTCCAGGACGCGACGGTTGGTCGCTGCGCAAGCTACTGCGTGTTGCCTTCGGACGCTGGCCCGTCGAAAATTGTTTTCGAGAAGCCAAAGAGGAACTTGGTTGGGACCATTTCGAATGTCGTGGTTGGCGCTGCATCCACCGCCATCTGTACATCGCGATTCTCAGTCAGCTATTCTGTGCACAAGTTCGCCAGAAACTATCAGCCAGCGAAGATGTTCTCAGCGGCGAACTATTAACCGTGGGACAAGTCCGACAGGCAGTCAACGTCTTCCTCGACTCCATCACTCTCACCTCGCGGTCGCAACCAACGCTACCAAGACGAAGTCCACCGCCTAATCTATTACGCTCGCCGCAACGCCCAGGCGTCCAAGTCCCATCGAAAGAAACGTCGCAAGCGACTTGCGGAGCTCGGAATCGACCCTGATAAGATCAAATCCGTACCACCGA
>JAGQPD010000060.1 GCA_020426865.1 Planctomycetales bacterium | reverse complement strand
CGTGCCAGTCCCAGCGGCTGAAGTTGAGCGAGACAACACGAGCGCCGGCTTCGACCAACCGCCGAGCGATCAAGAAATTCTCTGTCATCTTCGGGGCACCGTCAGCGCGAAACTTTGGATCTCCCTTGCCATAGCGCTCGACAATACGCGGATCCTCTTTCGACAAATCCAACGCATCGGCCAGCTTGGAAGAAGTAAGGATTCCCAAGGCTTGTTCCGTAAATTGATCAAGCCCGCCCATCTGCCCCCGAACATCGGCATCGCGACGGAAGTTGTCGAAGGCCTGGAGTAATTGCCGACGATCCTGAAGACGTTCGAGTGACACTCCTTGCAAAATCATGTTATTTGAACCGGATGAGCTTTTCGTTTCGCCCCCTTCACCACTTACCAAGCGACACGGCGCGTGTGCCACGCCCAAAAAGCCACCATCCCCCGGGTCACCCCACGGCCGGTGGCTTGTCGGGTAAAACAGCGACACATTCGGCGGTACACTCGAGTTAGCGGGGCCTTGCAGATGCGATACCCACGCCCCCAGTGACGGCCGCCCGCCCGCCGGCTGCGGCGTATCGTGGAAACCGGTCATGCATTGCGTGGCATAATGCGGGCCGCGGGCACCGACGATCGAACGAATGATGGCGAATTTGTCCATCATCTTGGCCATCTCGGGAAACAATTCACAGATCTCTATGCCTGACACATTCGTGCGAATCGGTTTGAACTCGCCCCGAATCTCCCGCGGCGCCTCAGGTTTGAGATCCCACATGTCTTGATGAGGTGGCCCACCTGGTAAAAATACGTTGATCAATGCCTTGTGGCTACTGCCTGTCCCCGCCAAAGACTCTCGCCGCAACAGCTCACTCAGCGCCAGGCCGCCACCCATCATCCCACCAATTTTCAAAAAACCTCGTCGCGACATGCCATCACAAAACTGGCGCGAACGATCCGCTTTTCCCCAAATGGTGAGCATCGTACGATCTCCGTGTTAGAATTTGATTTCCAATAGGCTGCAGATCGCTCCGCGATCATTTTCTAAGTCCGCTCCGCGACGCCGAACCTACGGCGCCGGTGGAAACTCTGCCTTAATCTTACCGTCTTTTGTCCAAATGCGAATGACTCGATCCTCGCCCGCAGCCACGACATCTTCGCCATTACGCGTGGCATCCAACGTATGCAAAAACGGTCCATCTCCGCCATTAAAACCTTTGCGATCCTTGCCATCCGGATTCATCGTCAATACTTGGCCACTTCCCGACGCTACCGCAAGGCGATCTTGCACGCCAAGAAAGGCGACCGACGCGATCTCCTTCGACCAGTCGCTGGTACTGTTCACCTGCTGGCCTGTCGCTGGATTCCAAACCTTCACTGCCTTGTCGCCTCCCGAAGTAACGAGGCGTCGCCCGTCGGCGCGCCAACCTACCGATTGCACATAGTGCGTATGCCCCTCGAACGCCCGCAAGAACTGACCGCTGGCTACATCAAACGTCTTGCACATTCGATCTGCCGAACCGGTTGCCAGCTGTCCGCTGTCCGGTGAAAATGCTACAGACAGAACTGTGTCGGAATGGGCGTCGTTGATCGTGTGCAGCAGCGATGGTCCCGATCGCTCGTCGCCACTTGTCTGCGTCGACTGGGGCATCTGCCAAATCTTTAGCTCTCCCGATCGCGACGGTTCCCCGCCACCACTGGCCAACATTCGTGAGTCCGCGGAAAAATCGAGCGCTATGACGCGATCTACCAAGCTCGTCGTATCGTCGGGATCACCGATTGTGTGGGCCAGTTCCCAATGAGCCAACATTTCAACGTCCGCGGCATGCTGCTGATCGTCAAACCCGATGACATGCTGTTGGTCAACGAAAAAGACCGGCCCGGATCGCAGCGGCGATGCGTGCCGTTCCCACGCCGTACCATCCGCACCGTAGATCTCCAGCTGACCGTCGCGCCGCAATGCGACGATCCGACCGTCGCCGACACAGTAGCAACCAATGGCAATAATCGCGTCGTCATCCGACGGAGGCGCCGCTACTAGCTGTTGTTGTTGCTGTTGAGTCGCTTCCAGCTTCCCCTTGATCGTCTCCAACGCTGCCATGCGCTCCTTCAGGGTCGTATCGGCCGCCTCCTGTGCGGCCTTGGATCGCTCGACCAACTTCGCCGACGCGTCGCGATCTTGTTGTGCCTGTGACAGGCTCTTTTCACTCTCTTCCAACTTCTTCTTCGCTTCCACGACTCCCTTTTTCAACTCTTCGCGAACCTTCTCCTTTTCCTGCAACTTTGCCATCGCGTCGTTGACGTTCTTCTCCAAGGCCGCGCGATCGTCCGCTTCAGACGCTGCCGACAACGCCGCCTGAGCGCTGTCGCGTTCCTTTGTCAGTTGCGAGATTTGTTGCTCGTTTTCGTCGCTCGCCTTTTGTTTTGTGTCGGCGTCCTGTTTCCGCTCGTCTCGCTCCTTGGTTACCTCAGCAATTTTCGCTTTCGCTTGTTTCAGTTCCTCTTCCGCCGTCTTGATTGCTTCCCCTTCCGCTTTCAAAGCTTCTTCCGCTGTCTTCTTGTCTTCTTCAGCACCAGCGACATCCTGCTGGGCCAAGGTGACTTTTCGTTCTCCTTCAGCCAACCGTTCGGCGCGTGACATGGAAACGGCCACTTCTCGCTCCAGCGAGCCATCGGCCAGCTTCCAGAGGCGCAAGCCACCTCCGTCATGAACCGTCGCGATCCGAGGTTGTTCGTCCGGTAGCTGCTGCAACAGAACCAGCGTTAGTTGCGAGACCTTTCCTTTATCATGGGATATCACTTGCGCTTGGCCGAATTCATACGGTTCGTTCGCCAAGAGATCCTGGCCGGATGCGTCCGTCGGCACTGGCCATTGCCAAATCATAATCTTGCCGTCATCGCACGCCGCCGCGAGATACAACTTGTTCGCGCCGCGGGCCGCCGTCATGGCAGTGATGCTTCCGCTGGTATCGATCGATGCACGAGGTTGCCAGGTTTCCGTGTCGAAATGTCGCAGCGTGCGATCGCCCGTCTGTGCGAACAAGTGTGAGCCGGTAACCGCGATCTGTTGGCACATTGGCAAAGTGGTGACATTATCGTGGCGAGCATTGCTCGGCAAGCTAACAATGGTTACTTGCCGCGACGCGTCAAGCATCAGCATTCGCTGGAACGTGGCGTCATACGCTTTCATGGGAAAGTCGTCGGTTGATAGAGCTCCAAGGTCCCGCAATGCCGGTGTCGTGGCGAACGTCTTGTGCCAAAGCTTGATCGTTCGAAAACCCCCGCTCGCCAACCACTGACCATCGGGGCTGAATGCCAACGATTGGATGACGTCAACATCCGCGGCCGGTGGTAGTTTCCAGCGCGACGATATGCTGGGGTCGATCAACGGTTGCGTCTTTTCCTGCGAGCCTACGTGCCGAATATCAATCTGTGAACCACGACCGGCGGCAACATAGCGTCCTTCAGGAGAAATGGCACTCGCATAGATCGGGAGTCGGTCGGCGGCGACCGGTTGCCATTGGATGGGCGATGCAATGGAGGACGGCTCGACATCGTGATTGGCGCCTTGTTCGATCCATTTTCGCAGGACCGCTAGTTGCTGGTCACTCAGCCGCTTGGCACCCACGGTGTTGTCCGCTGGGGGCATCACCGGCTCGTCCAGGTGAGCCGCCAGCTTCCATAACAAGCTCTCGTCTCCCTTACCTGCCGTGACGACCGGTCCCGACGCAGAACCGTTTTGGACGGAGGCGACGGATTCCAGGTTCAAATCTCCTTCGGCTTCCGATGCGCTATGGCAGGCCAGGCAGTTCTGTTGCAGGATCGGCAACACATGAGTTGAAAACTCGACCTTCTGATCCGCCAGATTGTTGACTGCATCATCGGCGTCGACCAGAGGAACTGGTGCCAAAGAGAATGACAGCCAGTAGGCAAGCAGACTAACGAGCGTGGCGAAGGTCTTTGGCCATCGGAGCCGGGTCATTGTGCGTTTTCCTCATTCTTTTCCGTGGCGGGCGGGTCGCGCAGCATGATCGAGATCGGAGGTGTGTGCACAACAAACGTTGTCTCAGCTGGTTGATTCGCCTTGCGTATTTCTTCCACACTTTTCTTAATACGTTCCAGTTCCTGCGTGGCTCGATCATGGCCGGCCACGGCCTGGTCACGGACTGTCTTTTTTTGCTGCTGCTCCTGCTCGATTTGTGCCAACTGCTGCTCCAGAGGCTTGAGCTCACCGTCAATCTGACGCCATTGTGTCGTGGCAGCCGCTGCAGCCGATGTTGCGGTGCTTAGCGCATCCTGTGCGGCCTGCAGTGCATTTGCGTCCGCTTGGCTGTTGTTGAGTGTCGTTTGAAACGCCTCCCAAGCCGCCTGTGCTTGTTGTTGTTGATCATTCCTGGATTGCTCGGCAGCCGTATGGCGGCTGCGCGTCGAATCGAGCTTGCCCTTGAGTTCCGTAACTTGCTTGTCGGACTCGGCAAAGGCCTGTTCGGCCTGATCGCGAGATTGTTTACGTTGAGTGACGATGCTTTCGACAAACGCGAGTCGTCGTTCGATTTCGTGCACGGCTTGGGGATCGCGCGAATGAGCAGCTTTGATTTCGGCCTGGAGACGCACGAGCTGATGGCCGGCTTTGAACCTTTCCGTTGGAAAGGTCAACTTCACCGTACCGGAATCGCCTTCGATTTTATTGTCCTGCAGTGATATCTGGTTCTCGTCGACGCCAACGACCTTGAACTCCATGGGGCCAGTAAAAGTGTTTCGCGCGACGTGAACATCCAAAGGCATCGCTTCGCCGATGGTTGCCTGGGCGAGTGTCTCGGAGGTAGGCATCGAAGCGGAAACGGGATAGTTTTCATCAGCGACGACGGCGAAGGCGAGGCCGTCGGCATGCCGTACGTCCGGGGGCGACTGTTCCCAGTTGTCTGTACCGCGACACAAATACAGATACTCGGCATCGACCGGCGTCGTAGACGTGGGGACTTCGAAGGTGCCGTTCCATTCAGTCCCACGTACGTGCAGATTACCAGCCCAGGCGCCGGCCGTCGCCGCAACGGTGATTACCAGTTCCGTGCGTTCGACATGAGGCGGCACGACAATGGGACGGCATTCCACCCCTGGCGGAAGGCCGTCGATCCAAAGCTGGACGGGACGGGTGAAGCCATCGAGCCGGACGACTTGCACAGGAACCGCCAGAGATTCGCCCAATCGAGCCGCTCGGCCAATCGGTATCAGTTTCTTATCTTCTTGCTTGACGGACGGCATTACGGTCACGGCAAAACGTGGTTGTGGTTGCCGGACCACCAGTCGATAGACAAGCCGATCGTCACCTCGAGCCGTATGATAGGTGTCTCGTAGGCGCACGCGATACGTCGCCGATTGATCGAGTTTTAGGCTATAAAACGGATCGGGGTCTTGATCGCTTGCCAGCCCCCGTTGCCACAATGGCGAAACATGCTCGTGCTTGACATCGTCAATCGTCGCAACGTGCTCGGTGCGAACGCTGCCATCCTCATTCTTGACGACTTTCTCCACTCGCATCGTGCCGTCGACCGGTGAGCCAAATGCGGCGCCCAAGAACTGTAGCTGGATCGTCTCACCTGCCGCCCCGGAAAACGAGATCCAATCTTCATCTTCAGGGGCTTGAAACGCGCCAGTGAATTCACACGGCCACGGCAAGGTCTCAGCCTGATCGCCACTGTTGTTCGGTTCGCGTTCGACGACAGTTGGCAAATCGGTCACACCCACATTTACGTCAGCCAGCGGATCGACCGGCGGTTGTAAGCGTTGACACTTTTGTGAGCAAACGGCCGGGGAGCCGGGTTGCCAATCGGCGGAGCGTGGTTCGTCGGGAAGGTCTAGTTGAAGTGAGGACGAAGGTGTATCTGTCGTGACAAGTTGCAGGCTTGTTGCCCCCGAAGCCGTTACGACAGGTGGATAGGCCCATAGCACACGCGGCGTTGAGCTGACATTCAACAGGTACGCATAACTGTCTCCGCCCAAGTACGTCGCATCGGAGAGGGCGATGGTATAGTCCCCGTCGGTATCGGGCGTGAAGGCGGTTATGAGATCGTCGCCGCGAGCGCTGGCGGTTGCGTTGTGAATTTCGCGACCGTCGGCATCCAACACGGACAGGCGTGTTGTCAGTTGCGAATCGAGGCGGCCACAGAGAACGGATATTTTCCAGCTTGTTCCGGCCTGCAACGCGTAACGGAAATAGTGTACTGCCGAAGCGTTCATGCGGGCCGTGTAAAAATGATCCGCCAGGGCCGTTGGGGCGTTGTCGAACGTGGTTGCTGGCGAGTCGTGATGCAATTCTCCCTGTACCACTTGAAACTGGCGTGGATTGCTAATGCCGAATCGCCCGGCAACACGCACCGAATACGTGCCGCCAGAAACCGTTTCCGGGATCCGCACCAGGAACACCGACGGTTCCCGCCCCGGAAACTCGACGAATTCACTGGCCGGCCGTGTTTTTTGCGTCGCCACGATCTGCGCATGAGAAAACAGCAACCGTTCGGCCCCGTCAAGGTTGGCGCCGGTAACGCGCAATTCAAATTCGCTTCCACCGCGGCCGACACACGGATGGAGTTCGTCGAGTTGCGGCACGGGTGGTTGAGCTTCAGCGACGGAAGCAAGTATCACGAGCAGCAACAACGCTGCTGCCGTCGGCAGCGGATTGCCGGGGAGTGGCCGAAGCGAGCGGGACTGATAAAACCGTACCATGGCGTCGGGGCCCTAGTGGTTGAAAAGAAATTCCTTGGTGTTGATTACTGCCCAAAGGATATCTTCGCGGGCAGCAGCGGGTTGTTCCTTCTTTTGTTTTAGATATTCCGTTGCGGTCGCCACTTCATCCGGGGCCGCGTGCCGCGAGAAAGCGATCAGGTAGAGGTCGTCGATCCAGGCATTGACAGTTTCATCGTCGGCGTCATCCTGAATCGACTTGCAGCGTCCGTCTTGCAACTTCTTCTGTATGTCCTGCGAATTGATCAGGTGCAATGTTTGCGCCAAACTAACATCCGATGTGCGTTCGCATTCGCAAGCGCTCTCACCGACGGGGCGGCCAAAGATCGTTAACATAAACGAATCGAAATTGCTGTCTGGCAACTCCACGGCACGCACGTTGGCTGGCATCCCGGCATATTGGGTATGCTGGTCCGTTAAGGCGTCGATCGCATCTGCGAGGACCTCTGCTGGCAAACGCCGCGGCAAGAAGCGGGAAAAACTCTGTTCGTCCTGCTGATTGAACTCGTTGGGGAATGCACTCAACTGAAATGTCACTGACGTGCAAATGGTATAAACCAGTTTCTTCAAATTAAAATCACTGCTAATGAAATCGTTTGCCAACCCGTCAAGCAGTTCCGGGTTGCTGGGGGGATTGGTTACCCGCATGTCGTCTTCCGGTTCGACCAGTCCGCGGGAGAAAAAGTGTTTCCAGTAGCGGTTCACGAGCGCTCGGGCGAAGAACGGGTTGTCGGGTTGCGAGAACCAGTCGGCGAGCCTTTGCCGGGGATCTTGATCTGGGGCGAGTTGCAGTGGCGGGGCGCCCAATGGCGTTGGCGGGATCGAAACGCCTGACTTAGGATGACGGCTGGAGGCGTTCCCCTCGCGATGATAGATCCCAAAGTGCCGGCGATCGGTCGGCGAAGTCTTGCGTCCCACTTGAGCAAAGAACGCGGCCAGGCCGTAATAATCAGCCTGGCTCCATTTCTCTTGCGGATGATGATGGCAGCGCGCACATTGCAGACGCATCCCCAAAAACAGCTGCGCCATGTCTTCGACCTGCTGTTCAACTTCGCGTACCTCGTGATACCAGGCCACCGGCGGTGTCGTTTCGATGGGACCGGTCGCAGCAATGACCTGCCGCACGATATCGTTGTAGGGAGTATTCTGTTGTAGTTGCTGTCGCAACCAGTTGTGGAAGGCAAACGTAAGCGGCTTGCGATCGTCGCTGCTGCGGCGATTGCGCAAGATGTCGGCCCACTTCTTCGCAAAAAAATCGGCGTAATCGTTGCTGTCCAATAGTCGCTGGACCAACTGCTCTCGCTTGGTGGGTTGTTGGTCGTCCAGGAAATGACGCGTTTCTGCCAATGTGGGGAGCCGACCCGCGATGGCCAGTGTGACGCGACGCAAGTAGGTGCTGTCGTCCGCAATCGATGACGGCGGCAACCCTAACTCCTGAAGATTGGCGAACACGTAGCGATCGACCACGTTGTCGGACTTCGGCACCACGAATTCGTGTTGCCCCAATGGGACGGCGGCACGGAAGACATCGACGTGCGTTTGAAATCGAATCATCACCGCCGCCCGACCCGCGCGCGTACCGGCCGTGATCAAACCCGTTGGCGAAACTTCCGCCAGGTCAGCCGCGTTGCTTTCGAAGTGACACATGCGAGTGACATCGGCGCGACCACCGTCACTGTAATGGGCAATCACGGCCAACTGTTGCTGTTCGCCAGCCCGCAATGTGCGTTCCCGTGGCAAGACCTCAATCTGGGTGACGACCGGGTCGTCGTCCGAACCATAGGGCATCCCCTGCCCAATCCAGCGGCGCAGTGTTCGATACGCCGGGTCATCCTTTGTGAAGCGGGCTCCGCCACCATGCGGCAGCGATCCAATCGCCTTGATGAGCAATAGACTGTGATCGGGCGCCGCCGGAAAAATGCGGCGACTGCGTGTCTCCTGCAACAGGTACTCATAGTCCTCTTTCGGTTCAAACCCCAGGAGTGAAAGCCGAAAGCCGTTCTGCCCGCCCGATTTGCCGTGACACCCGCCGCCGTTGCAACCGAACCGCGTGAAAATTGGGACAATTTCGTTGCCGAAATTCACCGGAAGGTCGTCCGTGACATGCGAAACCTGCAGCGCCACGTCGGTCCGACCGGCCCCGTCCGACGCAATCACCGTCAATCGCCCCTTGCCATCCCCCAGCGGTGTTAGTAACCCATCACTCGTGACCGCCGCCAATGTCGCTGGTTCGATCTCGTATTGGACGTCCCGCGAAACGTCGGATTGCGCCCCGCCGGCACGGGTCGACATGACGACCAGCTGCACCTGCGAGTCGCGACCGGCAACAGACAATGTGTCCCCCGAGAAAAGTGCCGAGTGGACGGCAAGCGTTGATGTTGGCGCGGAATCGTTCGCATGAGCGGTGGCTAGGTTGGCCGATAACAAGGCCGCCTGACAGGCAACCATTGCCAAAACCATCCGCCCGTGAAGCAGTGTAAGGTGGGCAACCATGCGGATAACCTGGGGTGGGAGGAAGGGACTGCTAGCGCTCCCAGGCTAACATATGACGGGCGCAAAAGCAACAGTGACGGACAGTTACGGCCAATCCGCCAATCCAGGGCCGTCTTCTTCCATCGGCTGGTGAGGGCTACAGTTCGCCGAAGATATCGTCGAGCGACCCGTCGGTCGCTGGGGGAGTAGGGGCATCGTCGGCAGGGGCCGGTTCGGCTGAATCCGCAGGCCCTCCCCCATTGAAGGAGTCGTTCATACCCGGATCCATGCCCTCGTCCAGATTGTCAAAGACGTCGTCCGCCGAACTCGGTTCGGGCTGCACCGGCGGTTGTTCGTCCAATGGGGCAGTCGTTCCGTCTTCGGCTGGCGTGCCGAAAAAGTCGTCGGCGTCGGTTGCCGCCGGGGCTGTCTCATCAGGTGACGATTCCGGTTCGCTTCCGAACATGTTCTCCGTCGTCAAGTCACGGCTCACATCGGAATCATTCGAGTCGAGCGAATCGGCGCCAAAGTCGAGGGCGTCGACATTGGGGTCCGGTGTCGCGGCGGCGGGCGGTTGGACGTTATCGTCTTCAACAGGTTCCATGACCCCGGTTCCAATCGGACCGGACGCATCGACATCGGTGAACGGATCGGTTGCGTCCGCGGGGAGCTCGCTGGCAGACCGTGGAACACGCTTCAGTGGTTCCACCGGCGTGGGGATCTCCACGCTCTCGGTGGGTGCACTGATCGTTGGATTCGTCGACGGATAGGTTGCAGGAGTGACAGGGCTCTGCGCGCGCAGCATTGCGTACTGCGCCCGTGTCTCACGGCGGATTGCTTCAAGCTGCATTCGCTGAGAGCCTTGGATGCGTTCGAGGGCCATGCCGATGTTGGCACCTGTGGTGCCTTGCATCTCAAAATGTGCTGCCTGGCGAAAATCGGCTTCCGCCTCAAACTGCCGCCCCTGACGCAAATAGTTCAACCCACGAAAGTAATAGTAACGCGGGTCGGCCGCACCCATGTTGATGGCATTGTTGAAATACTGTTCCGCTTGACTTGTCTGCCCGGAGTAATAGGCATGCACGCCGCGTCCGTAATACTGGTTGGCGACATTTTGTGCAGCTGCGTTTGTGGATATGAGCGTCAGGAACAGCAAATACGCCGTGGCCACAATGCTCAATCGCCCGACCGCCGACATTGACCTCACCCAACGGCCGGCAAACATGTTTGCTGTAATGCTTGAGGATGTTGTCAACATTGACGCCGTAATTATAGAAGACGCCGCAATTATAAAAGACATTGTCTTGATTCCTCCCATCGAGTGCTGTACGAATACAATCTATCGGTGTGAACACGTGCTCGCAAGTGCCAAGAGACAACGCCATGCAACGACCAGTGCTTTTGGGGAAATGTCAAGTATTTCAAGTTTTGTTAATCGCGTTTTTTGCAGTGGGGGATCATCGTTTGTTAGATCGTTCGGCAATGGGACAAGCCCCGGCCACTGGCGAACGTCGTGGCACTGACGCTCGACCACTGATCATTAGTACGTGGCCGTTTGGTTTGGCGGGCAATGAGCAGGCGTTGAAGGCGATCAGCGAAGGGGGTTCCACGCTCGATGCCGTTGAGCGTGGGATTGGATTTGTTGAATCGTCGGGGAATCAGTCGGTGGGGTTGAGTGGCAAGCCGAACGGTGCGGGCTACGCTCAACTCGATTCGTGCATCATGCACGGTCCAGGGCATTTGGCGGGCAGCGTTGCGGCGATCGAGGGAATAGTGCATCCGATCAGCGCGGCACGGAGGGTAATGGAAAAGTCACCGCATGTGATGATGGTTGGCGAGGGTGCCAGATTGTTCGCCATCGAACAGGGGCTTGAGTCGGTAGCGATTGACGATCATGTCCAGAAGCTGCGAGCGTATCAATCGTTGCCCATGAGTGAACGTGGCAAAGACGCAGTATTGGCGCACCCTGCATTGGACAAAAAAGGGGAAGCGGTCCCTGGGCCGAAAGACAATCACGACACGATCGCGATGCTCGTGTTGGGAGCGGACGGGACGATTTCCGGTGGTTGTTCAACCAGTGGCCTCTCGAACAAACTGCCGGGCCGTGTGGGCGATTCACCGATCATTGGCAGTGGCCTATACGTCGACAACAGCGTGGGCGCGGCGGGAGCCACGGGCGTGGGGGAGAACGTCATGCGATATTGTGGATCGTTCCTGGTCGTTGAATTCATGCGGCAAGGAATGCATCCGACCGACGCCTGCCGAAAAGTAATCGAACGGATCGCCAGCATCGATCCGCGGGGCGAGAAATTGGATATCAATTTTATTGCGTTGGACAAACAGGGGCGTTTCGGTGCCGCGGGTACGGGCGATTTTCCCCATAGCGTGACTTATCCAGGTTTCCATGAAGTGATTACATCGCCGCGCTTGAGGTGACGTTCATTCTATCGATCCCAAGGCCTTCCAGGCCACTGGGTCTTCGGCCCAGTGGGCTGCAACAACCTCTGCCGGTGGCGAAG
>JAGQPD010000059.1 GCA_020426865.1 Planctomycetales bacterium | reverse complement strand
TGATGGGCGAAGTCGTCGGCAAAGCATCTGCCATTTGTGTGGCTCAAGATTGTCTCCCTCGCGACGTCTATTCCGAACACCTCGACCAATTAAAAGCACTCCTGGATCTCCCAGGCAGCTCACGCGGCGAGATCGCTGGCCGAGAAATCGTCGTACTCCCCTCCGACGGACCGTCGAACCCATCTTTGAATACTACGTCCACCGATGCGACTCCTGCGGCAAAGTAATTCCCTTGATGATTCGTGGTTTCCGTCTGACGCCATCCCGCTTCCTCCCATGGTATCGGCTGATCGTACTCGTGGCGGTCAGCCTGCTCGTCCGCAAGAACCACTCGCAGTTTCTGATTGCTCGCAGTTCGCTCAATGACGTACCGCCGTCTTTGCAGCAGGTGCAATCGTTGTATCCTACGGCACGAAGACTTACGCCCCGTGGCCGACTCAACGTATCGTCCGAACAACCACTCGGTGTCGTCAGCCAAGGCTGGAATGTGCTCGATGAAGACGCCGTCGAACTCGGGTACGTGCTACGCACCTCTCCTGAATGTGACGACATCGTGGGCTTCTCCGGGCCGTCAAACCTGTTAATTGGAATCGACGCCACCGATCGCATCGTTGGTGTCCGGCTCATCGATAGCAAGGATACCGCCGAACATATCGAGGCCGTCCGCCGCGACCCCCAGTTTCTGAACAGTTGGAACAATGTTGCTCGAAACGAGGCAGCGGAACAATCGTACCGGGTGCAGGCCGTGTCGGGTGCTACGTTGACGAGTCTGGCAGTTGTCGACGCCGTTACTCGGCGATTGGGGGGCACAAACGCTTCCCAACGGTTTCCGCAAGCCGTGGACGTGTCGGAGTTGCTTTCAACGTTTCCCGCTGCACATCGACTCGCGCCCGACCCGCAGCGAAATGGATGGCTGAAAATCCTGGACGCCCAAGGGCAGTTGCTGGGACGCGCCGTGCGCACCTCTCCCACCGAGGATAAAATCCACGGCTATCAGGGTCCGACCGATTCGCTGATCGTGCTCGATTTGCAGGACCGAGTGCAGGCCGCCCGCGTCAGGACAAGTTTCGACAATCAACCGTACGTGTCGTATCTGAACGACGACGCCTACTTCTTCAAGACGTTCGTGGGGAACAGTTGGCATGAATTGTCGGAACTGAATGCCTTCGGGCCGCCGATCGAAGGCGTCTCCGGCGCCACGATGACCAGCCTTGCCGTTGCCGATTCCATTGTCTCGCTTGCCTCTCGCTCCATCGAGCCGCCTCGAGTGCCTCGCGATGTTCGGCGGTTGTCATGGTTGACGCTGCACAATCTGGGTACGCTGGCAGTCGTAGCGGCAGGCGTCGCGATGACCTTCTCGCGATTGCGACGTTTGCGACATGCGAGGTTTTATTTTCAGGTGTTGCTGATCGGTTATTTGGGATTCCTCAACGGTGACATGATCTCGCAGGCGTTGTTGGTGGGATGGAGCCAGAATGGTGTTCCATGGCGAATTGCCGGCCCGCTAGTCCTGATGGTTGGTGCCGCGTTCCTCGTGCCGTTCGCGTCTCGCCGCCCGCTGTACTGCCACCAGCTATGTCCACATGGTGCCGCACAGGAACTGCTACTTCGTCTGCGCGTGCCTCGCAAAGCGGTGCCGCGAAAATGGCACAATGTGGCTCGGGCCCTGCCAGCCCTGATGTTGGGCGGAGTGCTCGTCACGGCGCTTGGGCATTTGCCGTTGAGTTTAGCATCGATCGAACCTTTTCATGCGTACTTGTTTCGGATTGCTGGATGGAGCACCATCCTGATCGCTGTGTTGGGGCTCGCTGTTTCGGCGTGCGTCCCGATGGCGTATTGCAAGTATGGTTGTCCGACCGGTGCATTATTGCAATACGTCCGTCGCCACGCCGGACCCGATCGGTGGCGGCTTGCCGACAGCTGGTCGGCGATCCTCCTGTTGCTAGCCGGTAGCTTCGTTGTCTGGCCATCACTGCGGTTGCCGATGTCGATCCATACGCCGGTCGCGGCAACTCTACGACAAGCGAATCGTGATGCGCCAACTGTGATGACGTGCGGTGGCAAAACAATGGGGACAAGCTGGTCGATCGCATTTTTGCCGAAGGGAGGGCCGGACGAGGCAAATTCCGTGCAACGGGAAGTGGCCGGGCTCTTAGCCGACTTGGACGCGAGACTGTCACACTGGAAGTATGACTCCGAAGTCAGCCGATTCAATCGGCTGCGAGAAACGATGCCCGTCGAGATCTCAGACGACTTGGCGCAAATCGTTCGTGTTTCGCTGACGGTGTGGCACGCTTCCGGGGGCGCGTTCGATATAACGTCTGGTCCGCTGGTCCGAATGTGGGGCTTCGGGCCGATCCATGCCGACGGTTCCGCTTCCCGCGAGTCCATTACGAATGCAATTTCCCAAATGGGAAGCCAACATTTATCGCTCCGCCGAGCGGCAAACGGTCGATGGACGTTGCGCAAGGCAATACCGACGATTGAATTGGACTTGAGTGCCGTCGCGAAAGGGTACGCAGTGGATCGAGTCACGCAGTTGCTGCAGGGCCGTGGGTATGCGGATGTGCTTGTTGAGGTGGGCGGCGAGGTCCGCGCGACCGGTCGAAGTCCGTTAGGTTGGTTGGTGGGTATCGAAAGTCCGATCGCCGTCGAGAGACATCCGACGGAACTATGCCTTTCTTCGGTCGTGCCGCTGGTCGATCGAGCGATCGCGACGTCGGGCAGTTATCGGCAGTTCCGTTTTACCGAGCCTGGTGTGGCGGGCCAGCGTCCCAATGGTGTGACACACATTGTGGATCCCCGCAACGGGTCGGCCCGAGCCACTAGTGTGGTGGGTGCCAGCGTCATCGCTCGGACGGCGGCCGAAGCCGATGCATGGGCGACTGCTTTAATGGTCCTTGGCGTCGAGGAAGGTTCGGTGCGTGCCAGGCACTATGGCCTCGAGGCGCGGTTTGTTTCAGGATGTCGTTAAGGTCTGCAGTTAGATTGACCGCGACGACGGGGAAGGGTAACCGCGGAGAGCGCAGAGACGTGTG
>JAGQPD010000058.1 GCA_020426865.1 Planctomycetales bacterium | reverse complement strand
AGCAGTGCCTTGGAGGGAATGCAGCCGCGCAACAGGCAAGTGCCACCCAGTCGAGGTTCGGACTCAACCAGCGTAACATCCAGACCTTCATCGGCGGCGAGAAACGCCGCAGCGTATCCGCCGGGGCCACCGCCGAGAACAACCAGTGGAGCGTGCATGGAGTAACGACTTAACGCGAGAGGAATTCGACGACGATGTTGGCATCGACCGGCAAACTGATATCGCTTGGACCCGGCAACCCTTGTACGGTCGCGCGCAACGTCTCCGCATCGAAGGTTACCCAGTCCAGTGGTTGAGCGCCAAGCTCTTCAGCGGCACTGCGGTACATCGTCTGCAAATTCGTGCGTGGCCGCACGGTGACGACGTCACCCGGCCGGAGGATGTACGACGGTTTGTCGACGGTGATGCCATTAACTTGAAAATGTCGGTGCACAACCCCTTGCCGGGCCTGTGGGCGAGTCTTGCAAAACCCCGCACGACGAATGACATTATCCAGTCGCCGTTCACAGATCATCAACAACTGCTGTCCCGTGTTCCCCTTCATCCGCCCAGCTTTGTCGAAGTAACGACGCAGCTGACGTTCCCCCAAGCCGTAATAGTGCTTGATCTTTTGCTTTTCCAGCAAAGCAGCACCGTAGTTGGACGGGCGTCTGCCGCGGGGATGCATCCCCGGCGGATGGTCGCGACGTTCCAACGCCCTCTGTGCCCCCGCACTTTCGTACACGAGCATTCCAATCCGCCGATTCACACGTGCCTTCGGGCCGGTATAGCGAGCCATGAAACTCGAACTCCTCCGTCACTTTGCCAGTCTTGTCTTGGGGCAAACCCGGTCGTGCTCCCATCCCCGTCGTCATGGGACGGGCGGGCCCGGTTCGGGTAAAACCACGGTCCTTGAAGAACCGTCTGCCACGCCAACCGCCTACACCGCGAATGGCTCTAGGGGCAAACCCCATATGTTGGCGGATTCTGTCCGAAAAGGCAAGGGGGCTCCCTACGATCGAACGCCACCCGCCATCCGCACTAAATCGGCGATTTCTTCCGGTTTTTCAAAGACGTGGCACAGCCGCGAGGGAACTCGATGAAACGCCTTGGCCAATCGTTTGCCGCCAAAGGGTTTATGAGCCAACTTGCGAATGCAAATCGCCGCAATCTGCGAACTGTGCCGGCGGGCAATGGCGCCGTAAATCTCGGGATCCTTCTCGCCCGCGTCCCCCACCAGAATGAACCTCCGCCGCGGAAATGATCGCAGGATCGACTTGATCGCCCGCTTCTTCGCCCGCTTGGCATTGACCAACAATTGCACCAAGCTGGGCCCTTGCAGCCGAATCGACCGCAGGTGAAACGTCCCCCGCGGGATCCCCGTCTCTTCAAACCACTGCCGCAAAGGATGATACAGCTGCCAAGGACTGGCCGATACGAAATGAAACGCCGCCCCCTCGTCGGACCAGTTCCGATACAGCGACACCATCCCGGGAACCTCGTGATAGGGACGCAGGAACGTATTAAGCAGCAGCGAACGCTTCCGCGCGACATTGCTGTTTTTCAACGTATCGTCAATGTCGGAAATAACAGAAACGCCAATGTCATCGATCAGGCAGACTTCACCGATCGCCTCGGAATTTGATTCGTCGAATGTGCGTACGGCCAAATTGAGCCAGTTCTGATGATCCTTTGCAAATCCGCCGTAACGAGAAACGTCGTGGACGGGCAGCTGAAAGGCTCCGCGGAAATGCCCCCCTCGACGCGTCGCATGGTAGGAATAAACTATCGGCGCGACCCCATTCGGCCCGCGATCGTGGACATCGCCGTTTCCACTATGCGGTGTTCCATTGAGCGGTAGGATATCTCCCTCCAATGGTGGTGCTAAACGGTGAGCAACCGATACCGTGACGCGGCGCCCACGATGCCCTCGGGTCAAGAATCCGGCGACTCGATGCCGAAAAATCTCCGATTGCAGCTCCTCCGCGCTGGCCCGCATCATTCGGCCTAGGACCCGCATCAACATGCGTCGTCGAAGATTATCCGGCTGCGGCGCCAACACCTGCCCCTGGATATGAATCACCCACGTGGCGCCATTAGCCGACAAATGTGCGTACGTCGGATAGACCAACACCCGATCCCGCTCTATCCCGGTCCGCTCCACCGACTCGATACTTGCCGTTGCTGCCATAATTGTCAGAAATCCGCGTCCTACCCCCCATCAACCGGAAATGGCCACACGTACTCTTCGTCCAACCAGCATACAATATCGTACCGATCCATGAAAAGTAGCCGAGTTTCGTGTGGCGATTCTTGGAAATCTGTTATTTTTGTGTTTCGTGGTCCATCCCCTCCAAACCCAAGCGGCACGGCTTGCGCCGTACCGCTTTTTCAGCAAAAACCGTTGACCGACATGCCTACAGAACTTCCACGCGAAGCGACTGTCGATGCCGATCCGTTGCACCAGCACCCAGTGGAATCGGGCGGACAGGACCGCATGGAATGGTCCTGGCCACTAAAGCTGATGCTGTTCTTCGCTTCGGTCGTCCTCCCCACCATCTGTGTTCTGATGTCGTTCAACGACAACGTCATCACGGTGCGTTGGCAGCAATGCTGCATTAGCAACATCGCCGCGCTCAGCCATAGCGGACTTGCAGCGCAGTGGATGCATCCCTTGCTGATCTACGCCATGGTTTGTCAAACATTTGCCATTTTTAGCGTGCGCGAATTCGGTGGTCGCTTCTCGATCCGATTGGGGTTCGCCAGCGGACTCGTCCTGTCACTGCACTTCGCGGTCCTGCAGTTCTTGGGAATGGGCTCGGTGGGAAGTGTCGATGCCTTGGAACTGGCAAAGCTCTGCATTACTTTTCTTGCTTATCTTGGAGCGTCTTCTCTGGGCACTTTCGTCGTCGCTTGCATCATTCACTCCATCCTCCACCCGTTGGTGCCTACCCTGCACGAACAAATAGAAAACCTGTTGCAGCGTCCAGGCGACCGCTTGTGAACAAGTCAACCCCATGCGTAAAATACGGGACCGAAAATGCGGACCGAAAACTCGGACCGACGCAAGCTCCCATCGACTACCATTCTCTGGACAAATCATGGCCTACAACTTCCCCTCGGACGTTTCCTTTCCTCCGGTGCAGCCCCGGGAAGTTCTGCTGGTTGCCAATGGTGACCTGCGGCTGTCTGCCAACCAGAAGTGCTGGCCAGCTCAGAAGGAAATGGAAGACGCCTTGGCTCAAGCCGTGCAGGCATGCGGCTATTCTTTGCGACGCGCTCACCCGTTTAAACCCGACCAGCAACATGGTTTTATTGGCTCGCAGCGTGAGGGGATGCAAGTCTTTGCCGGAATCAATCCGGCCGCTCCGCTGATCGTGGCTGAAGCCGTCTGGCAGTACTCGCATCACTTGCTGCATGGCCTGGTGACGCATCGCGGTCCGATGTTGACCGTCGCGAACTGGTCCGGAACCTGGCCCGGCCTGGTTGGCATGCTGAACCTGAACGGCTCACTGACGAAAGCGGGCGTCCGCTATAGCTCACTGTGGAGCGAAGATTTTTCCAGTGAAGCATTTCGTTCGGGACTCAGCACTTGGTTGCACACCGGAGCTGTGTCACATCCGACGGAGCATGTCCGGCCACTGGCCAGTGTGTCGCCCGGCGACGACGAGCGGAGATTGGGTATGGCTCTGGCCAAGCAACTGCAGATGCAAAAAGCAATCATGGGAGTTTTTGACGAAGGATGCATGGGAATGTTTAACGCCATCATCCCGGACCACCTGTTGAATCCCACCGGTGTCTTTAAGGAACGCCTGAGCCAGTCCGCGCTGTACTATGAATCGACGCAAGTCAGTGACAGCGAGGCCGACGACACCCGCCGCTGGATGGAACAGCAAGGCATGCAATTTGTCACCGGTCCGAATCACAGCGAAGACTTGACCGACGATCAAATTCGCTGGCAATGTAAAATGTATATCGCGGCCTTGCGGATCGCCGATGATTTCGGCTGTGATACCATTGGTATCCAATATCAACAAGGACTGAAGGACTTGATGCCCGCCAGCGACCTGGTCGAGGGAACGCTCAATAATTGCCAACGCCCGCCCGTCTACAGTCGCGACGGCAAACGCGAATTGTATGCCGGCGAAGCGCTACCGCATTTCAATGAAGTCGACGAATGCGCCGGACTCGATGGACTCATGACCTATCGCGTCCACCGCGCTATGGGCCTTCCACCCGAAAACACGCTCCACGATCTGCGATGGGGTGACTGGGACGCCAGCGGCAGCACCGATCAATACGTATGGGTCTTCCTGATCAGTGGCTCCGCCCCGCCTGCCCATTTTGCCGGCGGCTGGAAAGGCGCCAGCAGCTGGCGCCAGCCCTCAATGTACTTCCCCAATGGTGGTGGCACGCTACGCGGGATCTCCAAGCCCGGCGAAATCGTCTGGTCGCGAATCTTCGTGGAAGATGGCCGACTGAAAATGGACCTCGGGCGTGCCGCGGCGATTGAACTGCCGGCTGCCGAAACCGAGCGACGTTGGCAAGCTACCACGCCCCCCTGGCCGATTATGCACGCGGTAACGTACGGAGTCTCACGCGACCAGATGATGGCTCGCCATAAGAGCAATCACATCCAAGTCGCCTATGCACTCGATGCCGAGACAGCTGATCGGGCGATGATGGCCAAAGCCTGCATGGCCGCCGAGCTGGGAATCGAAGTCCACATTTGTGGCACTCAAAAAGACGGCCGGCCGTGGCACTAGTTGCTGCTTCGAGCGGATGTGATCAGCTCGCTGGCGCCTAGTTCGATGAGCTCACTGGCCAACCGCTGGCCCAGCGTCTCCACCTCGTCGATCGTGTCCGTACCACGGACGTGCAGACGCTGCACGCCGTCGGCACTCAATACGACGGCGTCCATTTCGAACAGAAGTCCGTCGTTGGTTGTTGGTCGAGCCCACGCGGCCACCGGTGCCAGGCACCCCCCGCGTAACTCGGCCAATAAACTGCGTTCGGCCAGCACCGCTGCGTGCGATGGACGGTCGTTGAGCGCTCCCGCTGCCTCGAACGCTGCCCGGTCCCCCACCCGCGTCTCGATTCCCAATGCCCCCTGTCCCACGGCCGGCAACATAGATTGCGTCGATAGTACTTCCGTGACTCGATGATCCCATCCCAATCGCTGCAGACCAGCGTGTGCCAGAATGATGGCGTCGTACTCGTCGGCATCGAGTTTGCTCAGCCGCGTGTCGACGTTGCCGCGAATCCCCAAAATACGGAGATCCGGACGAAGATGCAGCAGTTGGGCGCGACGACGCAGACTCCCTGTGCCAATTCGTCCCCCGTGAGGCAGCGCGGCAAGTCCATTGAATCGGACCGAGATCAAGGCGTCTTCGATCACCGCCCGGATGGGTACGGCCGCCAATGCCAGGCCCGCCACCGGCTCGGTCGGCAAATCCTTCAGGCTGTGGACCGCGATATCAACTTCGTTGGCCAGCAACGCACGCTGGATTTCCTTGGTAAATACCCCCACGCCTCCGGTCGATTCGAGACCGCCAATATGCGTATCCCCGGTCGTCGTAATCAATACCAACTCGACTTCGTGGCCACGCCGCTGCAGCTCGGCCTGCACCCACTCGGCCTGCCATCGCGCCAGCGCGCTGGCACGTGTTCCCAATCGTAGTTTTTTCACCATTCCACCTTGTGCGTCCCGGTCCGGACGGACAATAACACGTCATATATCAAATCGGACGTCAAATCCGAATCGCGCGGGCGGCGACACATAGCGTGACGTGAGTTGCTCCGGCGCTGAGTAATTGTCGAGTCAATTCGTTCGCAGTTGCACCGGTCGTCAAGATATCGTCGACCAACGCCACATGGCCGCTGAATTGGACACCCGGCGTGATGCGCCAAGCCCCGCGAACATTCCGCCGGCGCTGCGAAGGAGTTAGCATACTCTGTTTCTGAGTGTTTCGGCAGGGGCTCAACGCGCGTAATTGAAACGGGATCCCTAGCTGTTCGGCCATTCGTTCCGCCATCACCTCACCACAACCGGCCCCGCGGGATAGTCGACGCCACCAGTGCATCGGCGTCGCTACCAACACGTCGGGCAAGTCGTTGGACAATTCCGCGCCAATCCGTTCTGCCAAGATGCCCCCCAACGCGGATGCCAACGGCTGCTCGTGAATGTGTTTTGTTCGCAACACCGCGTCGCGCAGATAGCCTTCGTAGTTGCCCAGCGCGATCACTCGGCGAAAACGGAACTTCTTGTCCAGGCACTGACGGCAGGTCTTCGGCCGGTCGCCCTCCGTCACTCCCCTTACGCCGGTTTCGGACACGGCGCCACAACGTTGACACATCTGGCTCGCTTCCGCCTTCAGCCGTCCGACGCACGCCTGACAAAACGCCGCGTGGTAGTCGTGTAGCTTGATCTTGGATTGACAGAAGGCACACTCGCAGGAGAACAATAGATTCAATGCCGTTGCCGTCCACGACGATCGACACATTCCCGCATAGCTATCCCGTACCAAATGTCGCACCGAGGCGCCCGTATGCCTCGATGAAGTCATCCAGTTCTGCCTCCATTGTCGCCAATCCATGCTTGCCCTCAACCACCCAGTGCGCTGCCGCACCACACCAACATCCAGTCCCGATTGCCAGTGGGCTACCTGACTGCCGTCATGACACTAATAATGGTCATTGCATTCTTGAGTAGATCGCCGGAGAATTCAACCGGACTGGTGGAGCAAATTCCATATTATGGTCAAGGAAATCATCAACGTTATTCAGATCCTGTTCCTATGCATCATCGCGACTTGGTGGGCTGGGTTTATCCTCACGGCTGGCGCCGCCGGATGCTAGCATCTCGCCCGCGCCAGCCGTGAATGTCCCACGGCTGTCCCAGCCGTCCCCCCTCGCATATCCGTACAAACCTTACTGACGTTCGCCAGACGCGCTCGTTCGCCAGACGCGCTACTGACGCTCGTTCGCCAGACGCGCTACTGAAATGGGTAGTTTGGCGAAGTTGCATAAACCTGCCACGGCGTGCCCGAGCGACATTGCCGAGTTTGCCTTGTTTACCAAGTCGAGTTGCGTGTCTGGGGCATTGTGTTTGGGGCATTGTGTTTGGGGCATTGTGGCGCGTCTAGGGCATTGTGCTAGGGCATTGTGTCAAAAATGGTTGCGTACGGGGCCCCCTCTCCCCCGTAAGGAGTTGCGAAGGACAAGCAACGTATACATGTCACACGTTGCCGCAACTCCTTGTGGGGGAGAGGGTTGGGGTGAGGGGGCGGAAGTGGAACCGGCGTCGCCTGCGCGACATGGACCACGCGCCAATCCGGGACTCATTGAGAGTTTTTGACAGTTCGCCCTTCGGGAGTGGCCAATCGGAAGGCCGCGGCCTGATTCTTAGGTGTCACAAAGTGTTAGTCCCAGGTTTTCAGCAGCGGCTCCGCCGCCCTACAAAAACCGAATACCGTCGCGGATCGGTCTTGGGGTAGAAATACGCCGGATGCGTCCCTCGTGTGTTCCGCCATCCGGCCGTCTCACCGCACGCAGGTTTCGTGCTACTTAGTGTGAAAAATACACTAAGTAGGCAGGTGATCGCGATGGCAGTCACGAGCTGACGGAGGTATTGCGCTTTCATGGTTGACTCTCCAACTTTTTGCCTGGGCCAGATGCGTGGCGACGTTGGCGAACACGCGCCGCCGACGGATACGCCACGACACGAATGAAACGCGAGAATAATATACGCCGAGCGGCACGCAAGTCGACAAGACTAACGGATTTGTAACGGTCGATGACGCGGGTCGGAAGATCGAACCGGCCGATTGTCGACACGATTGGTCGTTAAACGGCTGCTACTCGCTGGGAAGGCGCGACAGCCTGTCGGAGGCCCCCCTTTGGTCTGGCGCGGGGGCCGAGGCGAGCATGTGCCGTTGATCCGGCGTTTGAACTGGTTTCCGTTTGGACCGTGGTCCGGGCAACATTTGTGTCAGTTGATATGGGGAGCGGCCATCGGCATCAAAGTAACATGCATCGTCGAGAATGACATTGTTGTACTCCAGCAGCGTTCCCTTCTGGTAGTGTACGTTCTTCAGGGCAACAATATACTCGATGCGATTGCGGTGATAGTCAACCTGGGCATCGGCTAGTCTCCGTTGCGATACGAGCACCTGGTCGAGGGTTGTTTCACCTGCTTCGTAAGCCGCTTGCATGGCGTTCAGTTCTTCGGTCGCAGCTTCATAGACTGTGCGACTGGTTTCCGCAAGTTCGTAAAAGCCATTTTGTTCGCTGACCGCATCGCCAAGTCGGCTGACAATCTGGTGTTGCTGTTCGAAGAGCACGGCTTTTTCTCGCATCAGTGCCAGTCGAGCGTTATATTCCGCGGAGTATTCATTCCGAAGGC
>JAGQPD010000004.1 GCA_020426865.1 Planctomycetales bacterium | reverse complement strand
GATAAGTCGATGGATAATTATCCCCTACTTATCCCAGATTGTTATCAATTTGACAACCGCTTGGCAAGAAACCGGGAGTTTTGTGATTTATCGCTTGACTGCTGAGACAAGTCAGACTTGCTCGTCAACTTGGCAAATTGGGGAAACTCGGCAGCGTTGTCGCCGACGGCAACAACAGGTCTGTGCAGTCTAGCCAAAACGCCTATTCCCCCCGTGTCTGACCTTGGTATGGTCGGCGGGCTGACGAAACTTGATCAATTTGGGGTTTGCCCTGATGTGTCCCATCGGAGCCACTTTGGTACTTTTTGGCGTCGGACCGGACTTGGGATCGAGCAACACGTCGCTTGGCATCTTGCTCGGCTTCTCAGCCGGTGTCTTCTTATGCATCTCGCTGAGTGACTTGCTGCCGGAAGTGCAATTCCACCAGCACGATCGATTTTGGCTTTCGGCCGCCTTGCTCGTTGGTGTCGCATTGGCGTACTCCATCGGTCATCTCGAACCGGCGTCGCTACATTAGGTTGCTTTTCGTAGCCACTACGTGACATTTTGCCCTTCTTGTTTTTTTTCGCGCCCATCCGGCGAGCCACAGTCGCTGTTCACTTAGCACCGGCGGAAACAGAGTGCGATTCGGAGGTCCGAAACGCAGAATCCCAGCCACTATTGCAGAACAGGAGTGCCGACCATGTCCTTGTTGAACAGCCTTCGAGACCGTCAACGCCAGTCGAGAAACAAGAGTTCCCGCCGCCGCAAGGCAGCCCACTACAGGAGTCCACGTCGCTTACAGACCGAATCGCTCGAGGCTCGCCAGGTAATGACAGGGGTGGTGTTGGGCGTCTCCACGTTCGATCCTCAGATATTCGGCGACAACATGAGTTCGATGCTCGACTTCAACACCGTCGGCTACGCGTATGCCGTCAATCACGATGGCCAGGCCGTCGCGGCATCGGGAACAGGCGGCATCTATGGAACAAACAACGGCCTGTCGCGCACCGACGCCGACATGCCATTTCCCTTTGCGTCGCAGACATTCGATGTCGACACGCGGACGGAAATCGCGAGCGTCTCGAAGATTATCACCACCGCCGCCGTCTTGAAGCTGCTGGAGAGCACGACGGGCGACCTCGACACAGCGCTCGACACTCCCATTTCCACGTATCTTCCGTCCGATTGGGTGATGGGGCCCAACGTCAATCTGATCACGATTCGCCACTTACTGACACACACAAGTGGTTTTCAAGAAGGGGGTCCTAATGACCCAGCGAACTTGATCGGTGTCAACTTCGAGTCGTTCGGTAACAACACATTTGCGAATTTGCGAGCATTAGTGGCGGCCGGCCATCCCAACGCATCAAATCCGCCGACTCAAACGCATCCCAATGGCAACGCATCTTGGGCGCGTACCTATAGCAATGCCAACTTCTCGCTGTTGGCAAAGATGATCCCGTACATGCGACCCGACGTCTCCAACGCCTATCTCGACCAGGTCTCCGATCCGAATGATGGGAATTTTGATGGCGCCAATCCCGATGCCATTTTTGGCACGCTCTACGAATCGTACGTACGAAACAACGTCCTGACGCCGGCCGGCATCGTCAACGCCAGTCTGTCCCCCTCGGGAATTTTCCCCGCAGTCGGGTACAACCTGGCGACTACCTTGGCCACGAATGAAGGCACCAGTGGCTACAACCAGTCGAGCATGACGAATACTGGAGGAGCATTCGGGTGGAAGTTGTCGGCACCGGAATTGGCGAGATTCCTGGACGCCATTGAGCACAACAACGCGGTCCTCTCGCCGACCGCAAGGGCGTTGATGAATGACGAAGATTTTGTACTGGGTTGGGCACCAAATGTATCCGGTTCCAATCCGGTACAGCTCAGTCCGACGCAGGACGCCTTCGGCAACTACTATTCCCACGGTGGCGCCGCCGGCAATTCGGTGGGGGATTTTCGTTCGCAAGTCGTCGTCTTCCCCGGCGACATCGAGGCCTCGTTGGTGCTGAACGACGACGCGGCGGCGTTGCCGCAATCCAGGTTCAACGTGATGAAAGAATCGTATATCAACGCTTGGACCGATCTTACGGTCGAAGGAAGTGCCGGCAGCGACGATTTCGTGCTCAGCATGAATCCCTCCGCCGCCGTGCCATCACTGGATCTCTTCATCAACGGCGTGCTGCAGTTCACGCACTACATCGACACCTTCGATTCGCTGACGCTGTGGGGCCTGGCGGGCGACGACACGTTTACTATCAACGCCCTCCCCTCCACCATGTCACTGACCGTTCTCGGACAAGGTGGCAACGACAGCATCTTCTTCGGCAACGGCGATGTCGATACGAATACGCGAGGCAATGCCACGTTCGTCGGGGGAGCTGGTAGTAACTCTGTCTTGTACAATGACGCATCGGACGTTGGCGCCGACAGCTACGTCGTCACGTCAACTTCGATCAGCAAACCCACGTCACCTGGCACCTTCCAATACTGGATCGTTGACAATCTGGAGCTGCGAGCAAACAATGCGTCCAACAACATCGCCATCAAGAGCAACACCGACGCCACGATGTCGATTCTTGCAGGTGGCGGCAACGACGTCATCACGGTTGGCAATGGCGACATCAGTGGCAACTTGAATCGCAGCATTACGGTCGACGGACAGTCCGGCACGGACCAGCTTGTCTTAGACGACCGCAACGGCAATCTTGCGGAAGACTTCTACGTGATAGAACAGGATTACTTCACGAAGAACGGCTATGGGGGCTTGATCTCAAACCTGGGGACCGAGCGGATTCGCTTACGCGGTACCGACAACGATAGCACCACGAACGTGCGAGGCACGAAGGCTGGCCAGCGCGTGCAGATCGACGGCAACGACGGCGAGGACCTGATCCGCATCCATGAAACCGGTGCGGGCTCACAAGTCGTGGTCTACGCCGGTGCCAACAACGATACCGTTGAAGTGTCGCCAGACGATCGGGACCTGGACAACATTGGCGGCCGCATTTGGGCCAATCTGGGCGCCGGTAACGACGACACCTTGTATATTCGCGATGACAACGACGTTGGTAACGACGCCTATGTCATGTCGGCCACCCGATTCGACAAGACGAATTTTGATCGTATCGATTACTTCAATGTGGACGACTTGCGCGTATTTGCTAATGACGCGAACAATATGATCTCCGTCTACGGAATTGCTGCGACCACCGACCTCACGGTCAGGGCTGGCGATGGCAACGATACGGTTCGAGTGGGAGCGGGCGATCTGGACAATCATCTGTTGGGCGATCTGGCATTGTGGGGAGAAGGCGGACAAAACTCCTTGATGTTCCGCGACGGACTGGACGCCACCGACGATACGCTCTATGAACTAACGTCGTCCACGTTTACCAAGACAGGAATCGACCATTGGACATACTCGGCATTCGAAGACGTCGAACTTCGAGCCGGATCGGGCGACAATACGATCGACATCTCATCGTTCGGCAGTCTCTTCACCGACGGTCAGCTCACGGTGCGAGCTGGTGCCGGCAACGACGAAGTCGTCGTGGGCGAAGGGTTCGGACGAGTCGATTTCATTAACGACGATGTCCAGATTTTCGGGGGAACTGGCAGCGACACCGTTACCGTAGACGAAACCAACGCCCAATCCAGCAGGCAATACGTGTTGCAGGGTAACACGTTCGACATTGACAACACCGCGTTATTCGCGGAGTTGACCACGATGAGCGACGTCGAGGACTTTGTTGTACTCGCAGGGGCACACAATGATCATTTCGACGTCCGCAGCACGCTCGCCAACACCGACGTCGAACTGCGAGGAAACGCCGGAAACGATACCGTCGATGTCGCCAGCGTATCGCATGACCTGGACTCGATCGGTGGAACGTTGCGTTTCCTCGGCGGAGCGTTGATCGGCGGCGGCGTGGACACGATCACACTGTTTGACGACGCGGACCTTGGGGACGATGACTATGTCCTGTCCACCAGCGGGCTGTTTGGATCGGGCGAGGTGACCAAGACCGGTTTTCACCTCGATCACAGCGGCACCGAACTGATTACGCTCAATGCCAACAGCGGCGACAACACGATCGAAATATCTGGAACGAATTCCATCTTCAATCCCGATTACGTGATCAATGCCGGAGCTGGTGACGACGACGTTGTGGTGAACACTCCGCCGTTTTCCGAACTGACGATCCACGGCGATACCGGAGACGACCTGGTAGCCGTGATCGCTACGGGTCAAGATGAGACAGCAGTTGTGGAAGGAAACACGATCGAAGTTGGAACAACAACGATTCACACCGACTCCACGGTGGAGCACCGCAGCCTTGACTTGGGCGATGGGGATGATCTGGTAGAAGTCCAAGGAGTGGCTGCTGTGGATGAACTATTCCGAATCGAGGCGTGGGGTACGCCGGGAGCGGGCGTGTTGTCTCCCGGAAAATTCTCGCCGATCCAGTTTTCACACGTGGAGGATATCGACGTTCAGGGCAATGCCAACGATGAAGACAACCTGATCTTCGAGGCGACCGAGCGCGACGACGTGATTGCGATCAGCCTGGCCGCCGAGGGCACGGCCGCACAACCGGTACTGACACTGAATGACGGCCAAGGAACGACACGTCTCCGGCTGAGAAACTATACGGACGTCGGGACCCCGATGGTCGACAGTCGCGACGGAGCAGACACGGTGCGAGTGACAGTAGCACCACAACGTGGTGCGGTGGTTCGGGACATACGCCTCAATGGTGGCCCCCTTTCCGGCAAGGAAGGTGGTGACACGTTGATGGTTTCTCACAATGGAAATGTAACCGACGCGTCGAACATTGAAAAGAACCACTTGCAGTACAAGTACGGGGCGGAGGCCTACGACATTTACTTCGCGGATTTCGAATCCATCTTTGTCTAGACCGGTTTTCCTGGCAAACGGAAGGGTTGGCACCTGAGCCCCACCGCACGTCGCTGCCGGCGACGTGCGCGTGGGGCTCTCCGTATTGCAATGTCGTATTCTAACTCTCGCCTCGCGACGCCGACATTGCGCGGAGACGCCGCGCAAGCTATACTGAAGCTCGATGCCGGAAATATCCGACTGGGGATGATTGACAACCCTTTGAGCAGCAGGCGGCAATGCGAACCCGTGCGTGCATTATTCTGTGTACGGTCCACTTGTTGGCCTTGGCCGTATGTACGTTTATTGCGGCGATTAAGATTGAGTCGATCCTGCTGACCGGAGTTATCTGTTCGCTGACGGGCATCGCAGCCGGCATCACAGCGGTGCGTTGTCACCGGTACTGGTTGGCTGCCGCCGGGCTAGTGACAGTCGTCCTCGCAGTGAGCCTATTCATTCTGGAAGCAGTATTTCTGAATCTGGGACCCGGACGTGCCGCCCTCCCCTTTTGTATCGTCTTCGTAATTCACGAGGCGATCGTATCGATCGTGATTTTGGCCAAATTGAACATGATGCTGGTTGGCAACGCGCAAAGCGGTCGACAGATTACGTTGCGGACCATTTTTGTGGCGATCACGAGTTTTGCCGTTTTTTTTGCCGTTGCTCGGTCGCTCGTTGCCCAAGGACTGAGCCCCATGATGGCAATTGCGTTGGGGATGCTCGGATTCACCTGTGTGGGGCTGGCCGTGGTGTTTCATTCGGCGAGTCGTGCCCGCGCTCAATGGATGTCCGAAGACGTGCCTGAAGTCGTGTCCGCCGATCTGTCCGAACCACTGGGCGGATCTCCATTTCGTTCTGAATAAGTACGACGCGATCGGCGCACAGACTGGTCGGCGGTGGCCGGGACCCTATAATACTGATCGCGATCCGGGCTATCGAATCGAACCGTGATGTGAACAGATCGGAGTAACAGTGATTGGCGAACGTCCGAAGACTCTGAAGGAATTGCGCGAAAGTGGCTGGCAATCGAAGTTAGTCAAGCAGGAGATTCAGAATAATTTTGTGCGTCGGCTTGCCGCTGGCGAAGAGTTGTTCCCTGGCATGTTGGGGTATGAAGACACGGTGATTCCGGAAATCAATCTGGCACTACTCTCCCAACACGATATGTTGTTTTTGGGAGAGAAAGGTCAGGGGAAGAGTCGGTTGATGCGGGCATTGGCTGGGTTTCTCGACGATGCGATTCCCTATCTCGATGTTCCGGGTGCGCCGCTCCACGACGATCCGTATTGCCCGATCAGCCGTATCTGCCGTGATTTTGTCGCAGCACACGACGAGTCTGATATTCCGATTGCCTGGTGGAGCCGTGAGGATCGTTATGCCGAACGGTTGGCGCCCGGCACGAAGTTTGCGGATATCATTGGAGAAATTGATCCTGCGAAACTGGCCGGCGGCGTCAGCATGTCCGCTGAAGAGGCACTGCATTTTGGCTTGATTCCGCGGATGCACCGCGGCATTTTCGCCATCAATGAGTTGCCGGAGCTCGATGAGCTCGTGCAAGTCGGACTGTTTAACATTCTCGAAGAACGCGACGTGCAAATACGCGGGTTCCCGGTGCGTTTCGACATCGATGTGTTGATCCTGTTCTCCGCCAATCCGTCGACGTACAACCGCAGCGGAAAAGTAATTCCTCAGCTGAAAGACCGTATTGGCTCAGTCATCCATACCCACTATCCCCGCCATCGCGATGTGGGGATTCAGATCATGGAGCAGGAATCAGGCATGGGCCTTGAGGGCGAATACCCGGTGTCGATCCCGTACTTCATGCGACAGATTATCGAAGAGATTACGATCGCGGCGCGGAGATCGAAATTCATCGACCAGCAATCGGGCGTGAGCGCCCGTTTTTCGATCGCCAACTATCGAACGATGATCGCCAGCGCCCGGCACCGCGGCGTATTGTTGAACGAGCGACCAGCGGTACCGCGTATTAGCGATTTGGGACATCTGTATGCGTCGTCATTGGGCAAGCTGGAACTGGACATGATGGGAAGCCATCAAATGTCTGAACGCCAGGTACTCGATGCACTGGTAGCCGAGGCCATCAAGACGGTGTTTATGGAATACGTCGATCGACATGGCCTGGAGGAAATCGCCAAGATCTTTGGCAAAGGAGTTCGACTGGAGGTCGGGGACTTGTTGCCGTCGGCCGCTTATGCAGAAGTGTTGCAGCGAGTTCCCCCGGTCTGGGACAAGGCATTTGAGGTCAATGCCTCCAAAGATGTGGCGGTACGGGCATCCTGTATTGAATTCGTGCTGGCAGGACTGTACGCCATGGATATGATCTCCCGTGCACAGCATTTCGGAAAAATCACGTACGAGATCCAATAGTAGCGCCGAGTCACACACATGAATCTGTCTCACGATCCCCAGAAGCTGTCAGGGCCCGTACGACCAGGGGGCGTGATTCACACCTACCAGAAATACGATCCCCAGCGGTTTCCCAGTCCGACTCAACCGCCACCCGACCTGATTTCGCCCATCTTCGACCATTTACTAACGTTCGGCAGTACCCAATCACTGACTCCAGAACAGCTGGCACGCGCTGTGCGGTTGGATCCAAGTCAAATCGCCGGACTAGGCCCCAGCATCGACGCGCTGCTGGCCATGTTGCGCGAACGCAAGCGAAAGATCCTGGAACGATTCGAAACCGAGCGCGTGCAGAAGCTTGTTGGTCAGGCGTATTACCAGGCAGCAGCTGGCATCCATGCACCGTCGAAACTGCGAGAACGATTCGAACGAGCCGTCCGAAAACAACAGCTGTACGATCTGGAACGGATTTGGTATGCCACCGGCGATGACCGGTCACCTTTCGCACGTGAGCTGGTGGGGCTGATGGAACGCCTCGGTGAGAAGTATGAAATCGACGAGCTGGCGTCGAAATACGAGTTTCACGGCCGACAATCGATGGATGTCCCGACAGCGATTGCGGTGAAAGAGGAACTGGAAAAGATCGACGAGTTGATTCGTCAGTTGGAGGAAGCTCGCGAGAACGCACAAATTGCCTTAGTCGATCTGGAGGCCTTGGCGGAATTCGCGGAACCAGCAGACATTGACAACCTATCGACCCTACAGCAACAGGTCGAGAATTTGATCCGGGATTTAGCTCAGCGTCAAGGGTTGGAAACCGATGGTCGCGCATTTCAATTGACGCCCGAGGCGTATCGCCTGTTCCAGGGAAAGCTGTTGGAGCGCATTTTTTCGCAATTGCAGGCGTCCCGATCCGGCCGGCATCAGGGCCCCATCGTGGGGGAAGGCGCCGTGGAAATGCAGCAGACCAAGTCGTACGAATTCGGCGATTCCATTACCCACCTGGATATTCCCCAGACGTTCATCAACGCGATGCTGCGGCAAGGGGCGAAGCTGCCATTGAGGCTGCATCCGGACGATATCGAGATCCATCGGACGCGAAACAATCCCAAATGCGGGACCGTCGTAATCATGGACATGAGCGGTTCGATGCGTTACGACGGGCAATATATTAACGTCAAGCGAATGGGCTTGGCTTTGGACGGACTGATACGTTCAGAGTATCCCGGCGACTACATTCACT
>JAGQPD010000003.1 GCA_020426865.1 Planctomycetales bacterium | reverse complement strand
TTCATCCACATCCACGACAATCCGGACGCCATGGCCGTGTTCTTCGTCCATTTCCGCTGTGGCGCGTATCTCCCGCACCGTCCCGGTCAAATCCTCCCCCGGATTGGTCGCGACCACGAACCGAACTTTCAGCGGTTCCGTGTTGCCTCGCGCCGCCTCGCTCTCGATCCACTGCGCGATGTGTCCCATCCGGTCTTCCGGCATGTGCAGGATCAATTCCCATTCCCCGTCGGGATTGGCGATCGTCATCAGAATTTGGCCGCGTGTTACCGGACGTTGCTCGAGCTTCTTGTCCACGTCGTAGTCTTCCACGACCCCGGTAATCGGGCTCGTAACGTGCAATGCCTCACGTTTCTTGTTGTACTGCTCCAATTGCTCTCCCAGCCCCTGCAGCTTTGCCTTTAGTGGCAATAACCTGGCACTCAGCCGATGGTATTCCGCCTGTTGCGTTGGGTCGCGTCGAGCCCTCGTACGGGATTCCTCCAACTGCCGTAACTCCTCGCGCGTGGTATCGATTTCCGTTAATATGGGCTGGATTTCCAGGTCCAAATCGCGGCTATACATATCAACCAACGGCGCGCCGGCGTCGACGTGCTGCGCATGTTTGACATGCACCTGCGTTACCACGCCACCGTCGGCACGCACGAATACCTCCCGCCGATCGATCGGCTGCAAATACCCGGGACTCTTCATTTCAAATCGCCAAGGGACGAAGATCATCGCCAAGATGGCTGCCAGAACGGCCGCGCTGATCGCAATCGTCTTGGGCAACGTACGCGCCTGGATCATCCATTGGGCCTTGCCAATGGCCCGCCAAATGGGCATCAGAAACAGGCTGTGATGCTCCAAGGCATTGGCCAACGCACGAGCACTGTGATCGGCCACCAGTTCGACGCTTTGAGCAAACTCCTCCGGTGGACGTGAATCTTCGATCTGCTCGATCACGAGCGCGCCAATCACCTCGCCTTCCTGCAATTCGTCACGCGGTGAGTCCTCGTTGCCCGCCGCCTGTTTTTTCGAACTCGGCTCACGTAACGGTAACACCGCCACGCTCTTGGAATGCGACTCGTCGACGTAGGCATGGACCGCCGTTTCAATCTGCGGCGGCAAGTCGTGGCTCGAACCGGTGTACCATAATGTCTCACCACTCCGCATCACCGCCGTCGCCAACTTGCCAAGCAATGTCACGGTGTTGGCACGCGTATCCATCGTGTCCTGCCCGCTGATCGCCTCGATCTTGCCATTGCGCCCGCGGCGGATCGCCACACTCACGCGGTCAACGCCTATCAGCCGGCGCCCTTCGTTGGCAATCGTGTACGCCGTCTCGCGCGGGTCAAGCGTCTCGTGCACCATCCGCGAAAACCGCTCAGCCTCCATAAACAGCGTTTGCCAATCGTTGAGCTGCCGTAGTCGGCGACCCTTCAGGTAATCGCCCACCAACGTACACATCTCGGTCAGAAACCGCAGATAGCCCCGCTGGCTCGCCGGACCACTTGTCGGTCGCTGGAAAATCTCCACGACCCCCACCGGCTTCTGGTCGTCGCACAACGGTGCCAACACCAGCAAATACGCCGTCGGATTGCCTGCTTCCGTCTCGCCCGCCGCCCCCGAATACGGAGGTACCAATAACTCCTGGTTCTGCGTCACTACCGTGTGCAACAGCCGCGCATGACGCATCTGGTCCTCGCCGTCGTCCCCCGGCAAGCTTTGACGCAAATTGATCTGGTACATCAATTCCAAGCCAGCATTGCCACTGCGAAGCCAGACGGCGCCCCCGACGGCAGCCAATGCAGTGATCACCCGCTGCAAAAATTCGCCATAAAAAACCGTTGGATCAAGATTCTGACGGCTTAGCTGCGTGATCTCCGCCACCAAACCACGGATCTGCTGCTTCGTCTCTTCCACAGCTTGCGGATCGACAGGTTGTTCGGTCGACATGGTTCTCTTCGGGGCTCGAGCCTACAATTCAGTCAAAACCCCATTATATGGCTTTGGGGTCAACGTGACAGCAATGCCAGCATTTACAGCGGCAAGAAAGGGTGCCGACCGTAAGGTCTGGATAAGTAGTATCGGATGAACCAGGAAAATTTATTGATCAGGCATGTCGAGATACGGGTCCTGCCCCATCTCGCGGTGCATTTTTTTGCGATGTTTTTCGTGATACAGCAGGATCCGACGACCGCGAAAGTGGCGTTTTTCGATTTTCTGCTGGGCACTACGGAACAACCGAGGCGCTGTCGATACCAGCCCGTCGGCGTCCCCCGACTCTCGCTTGTGCCGCTCAGCCTTGCGGGGCCCGAAGGCAATACTAAGGATTTCGTCGTCCGTCGCCAAGTACTGACGCACCGTACCCGGATCCCCTTGGCGACCACAGCGACCTGCCAGTTGGCGATCGATACGTGCTGAATCGTGCATTTCGGTCGCAATGACGTGCAACCCACCCAATTCCAACACGCCCGGTCCCAGCTTGATGTCGGTACCACGCCCTGCCATATTCGTGGCGACCGTTACTCTAGCCAACTGCCCGGCTTCGGCCACAATCTCGGCCTCGCGGGCAATGTGCCGGGCATTGAGCACCATGTGTTCGATACCCTGGCCCTCCAGCAGCTTGGACAAGATTTCGGACTTGTCGATCGATCGCGTCCCGATCAAAACCGGACGTCCCGCCCGGTGCATTTCGGCCACTTCCCGCACGATCGCCAGCCATTTGTCTTCGCCCTTTGCGAACACCAAATCGGGCAGCCGCTTGCGTTGCGTCGGCCGATTCGTCGGGACTCGCACCGTGTGCAACTTGTAGATCTTTTTCAATTCTCCTGCCGAACTCCAAGCCGTACCGGTCATCCCGGCCAAGTACTCGTAGCGACGGAAGAGATCCTGCACCGTGATGCGTGCCGCATGCCCTGTCTCCACCGTGACCTTCACCCCCTCTTTGGCCTCGACCGCCTGATGGATGCCACCGCTCCACTTGCGTCCTTCCGCCATCCGCCCGGTAAATTCATCGACGATCACGATTTCGTCGTCCTTGATCACGAACTGTCGATGGATGATGAATTCACGCGCCACTTTGATCGCGCGCTCAACATATTGATAGATCTCGATCAAACCGACAGCCGCCATTTCCGGTGGTTTGGGCAATGTGCGCGCCAGCTGTCGTCCCTCGAAATTCAATTCCACTGTTTTCTTTTCGTGGTCGTACTCGTAATGCGTGTCTTCTTCAAACTGCGCCGCAATCTCGGAACTCCATTTGAAACACGCCACCGCACGCTGCTGGGCCTCGCCAGGAATCGCACTGATGATCAGCGGCGTCCGCGCCT
>JAGQPD010000057.1 GCA_020426865.1 Planctomycetales bacterium | reverse complement strand
GCGCGACGTGATCGCGGCCAGCAACATCTTACTGCTTCAATTAGAGATTCCCCTCGACACGGTACTCGCCGCCATCCGCATCGCCCGTGACGCTCAGGTGCGGGTGATTCTCGATCCTGCCCCCGCGGTTCACCTTTGGCCCGAGGAACTGTTGCAAGTGGACTTGCTGTGTCCGAACGAAAGCGAAGCGGCGACGCTTTCCGGAGCGACAGTGGGCAATCTTGAGGATGCCGCCCATGCGGCCGGTCTGTTGCACGAGCGGGGAGCCCGCAACGTCGCATTGACTTTGGGAGAGCATGGGACGATGTTCTGCAACGGTCGCGATACGACTCTGATCGAGCCGTTTTCTGTGTCGACCGTCGACACCACAGCAGCAGGCGATGCCTTCGCCGGGGCACTTGCCGTATGTTGGTCGGAGACGAACGACCTAAGGCAAGCAGTCCGATTCGCGAATGCCGCGGGAGCACTTGCCGCATCACGACTTGGCGCGCAACCGTCCATGCCAACGCGCACGGATATCTTGGCCTTGCTCTAATCGATCATCCCCTCACCACCAGCCCGAATGCGGTATGTTTCCACCCAAAGTTCCACGGTTGTCCCCAGCCGTATCGCGGTATTCCCGCACCGCGTAACGGGCTCGCGGCGAATACCAGGGTGGCACCTTCGTCGTACGCTCGTGGGCAGACGGTCTCATGGGGCCGCAGGGGCACGGAAAGGGGGATCTGGGCGACAAGGAATCAGTGACAAGGAATCAGTGCTAACCTACCTTGCTTGCCGTCTCATTGTGCCATTCCGCACACCTTCAAGATTTGGGGTAAGGCTCGATGGTTTACGTGGGCGCAAAGGCAACGATTTACATAACGTTTACGTGCGGACGGTCTTGTCGGACGGCCAAGCCTCTACAATTCAGGTAATCCCGCCCTTGATGGTTGTTCGGTACAAATGTGCTGCCGGTTGCAGGTCGGGCTTGGCAAAACCCTGGAGGCAAGGAAAGTCATGTCCAAATATCCAATGATTATTCAAGGTGGCATGGGTGTCGCCGTTTCTGGTTGGCAGTTGGCACGGGCTGTCGCAGAGACCGGACAACTTGGTGTCGTATCCGGAACCGCACTGGATGTGGTCCTCGTCCGTCGCCTTCAACTTGGCGACCCAGCCGGCGACTTGCGCCGCGCATTCGACGCGTTTCCGTATCACGACATAGCCACACGGGTCTGGGAGAGATACTACATACCCGGAGGCAAGCACCCTGCTGCGCCGTTTGCGACGTGTCCATTGCCCAGCCATATGCCGACCCAATCGCAACAGGAGTTGCTTGTCCTGGCCAATTTTGTGGAAGTCTACTTGGCGAAAGAAGACCACCACGGCCCGATCGGCATCAACTATTTGCACAAGATCCAAACCTCGATAGTTCCATCGCTATTCGGGGCGATGTTTGCTGGGGTCGACTACGTGTTGATGGGTGCAGGAATTCCGCGAACGATTCCGGGAATCCTCGATCGACTCGCCGAGGGTTTACCGTGCTCGTTGCCCATCGATGTGGAGGGCGTAAGCGGCGATCGCGATTACGATGTCCGCTTCGACCCGCGTTCCATTTGCGGTGCCGACATGCCGTGGCTCAATCGCCCCGCGTTCCTGGCGATCGTAGCCTCCGCGACATTGGCATCGATGTTGACCAAGAAGGCGAACGGCCACGTCGACGGGTTTGTCGTCGAATGCCACACGGCGGGCGGTCACAATGCACCACCTCGCGGGCCAATGCGATTGAACGAACGTGGTGAACCAATTTACGGCCAGCGGGATGACGTGGACTTCGAAGCATTCTGCAAGCTTGACCGGCCGTTTTGGCTGGCCGGCGGCTACGGTTCCCCCGAGCGGCTTTGCGAAGCGTTGGGATTAGGAGCTACTGGCATACAGGTTGGCACGGCGTTCGCATTCTGCAATGAATCCGGGCTAACGTCGGCGCTCAAACAGCAAACGCTCGAGCAAATTCGGGCGGGCACGCTCGATGTAATTACCGACCCCGTCGCGTCACCAACAGGATTCCCATTTAAAGTGCTGCAGCTGAACGGCACGCTCAGCGACCGGCAAACTACCCCGCGGCGGCTCACGTGCGATCTCGGGTATTTGCGGCACGCATTCGAAAGAGACGACCAGTCACTAGGATGGCGGTGCCCGGCGGAACGGATCGATGCCTATATGCAAAAGGGGGGCGAGTACCAGGATACGTGCGGACGCCAATGCTTGTGCAATGCGCTGCTCGCCAACGTCGGACTGGGCCAGATCCGCGACGGCATCGAAGAACTGCCCCTTCTCACCTCCGGCGACGATGGGAATAGCGTGCTCACGTACTTGTCAAGCGACAATGGACTCGCCTATGACGCTCGCGATGTCGTAGCGCATTTGCTGTCACAGGTGGCAAACACTACAATGTCAGTTCCATAAGCCCACAACAATGACCCCGTGCGATGAACTGGCGATGCCCAATGTCCGTAGTACGCTGCGTGGGTGGCGACTACCTGTGGACGACATAGGAGTCGTTCAATTACATACATGCTTATAAGTACCCGACCCGTGTCCCCGAACGTTGCCAAATACTGCAAATCCCGTGATTTCGCTGGACCTTTGTTGTTGGCCCTGTTGTTGGCCCTGTTGTTGACTCTATTGGCGACGGGTACCTCCATTGCTACGTCACCGCAGCCGTATCCGAATATTCTTTTGATCCTCGCCGATGACCTCGGTTACGGCGACGTCACGTGCTACAACGCCGATGCAAAAGTATCGACGCCCAATATCGATTCGCTCGCCAAGCAGGGCATGCGTTTCACCGATGCGCACAGTGCATCAACGGTGTGTACGCCCTCGCGGTACGGAATACTCACCGGACGGATGGCATTTCGAACAGGGTTTCGCGGCGTCTTCACTGGAGTTGGCGGTCCGTGTCTCATCGAAGAGCGTCGACTCACTTTGCCAGCGATGCTGCAACAAAGGGGATACACCACGGCGTTGTTTGGTAAATGGCACATCGGTATGACATTTGTCGACCACGCTGGTCAACCGATCCGTGGTGGCGGACTGGACGCCGTGAAGCAGATTGACTATTCGCGTTCGATACCCGACGGACCGCTCCATCGAGGATTCGACCATTTCTTTGGAACCGTCTGTTGTCCAACGACAGATTGGTTGTACGCGTACATCGATGGCGATCACATCCCCATTCCGCCAACTCAACAGCTCGATCCGCAAGGTCTTCCTCAACACGAGTATTCGCATGACAATCGCCGCGGCATGATCGCCCCAGACTATGATCTGGAAAAAGTGGATCTCATGTTTTTGGAGAAGAGTTGCGCATTCATCCGCAAGCATGTGACCGAGCAACCGGAAAGGCCGTTCTTTCTTTTCCATTCGATGCAGGCTGTTCACCTTCCGTCGTTTGCCGCCGATCGTTTTAAGGGTGCTACAAATGCGGGACCGCATGGCGACTTTATCCACGAGATGGATTGGATCGTAGGCCAGTTGCTCGGCACACTGACAGAACAGGGGATCGCCGACAACACGATTGTCATTTTCACCAGCGACAACGGGCCCGAAGCGCCCTCGGTCATCTCGATGCGGAGGGACTATCAACACGATGGTGCACGACCATGGCGCGGCGTCAAGCGCGACCAATGGGAAGGAGGCCACCGTGTCCCCTTTATTGTACGATGGCCGCGTAAGGTAGTGGCGGGGTCGGTGAGCGCCCAGCTGGTGAGTCTGACCGACCTACTGGCAACTTGTGCCGCGATTGTCGGTTTCGATCTACCGAACGAATCGGCGGAGGACAGTTACAATATGCTGCCAGCTCTGTTGGGCGAAGATTCAAGCCCGTCGATACGACCGCATATGCTCGAACAAACATGGACGCTGCAGCTGTCGATTCGGCGGGGCACCTGGAAATACCTCGATCATCAAGGCTCGGGCGGAAACGACTACACACGCGACGGCCGTTGGGGAATGAAACCGTACGCTCTTCCGGATTTGGATCCGACAGCACCGGGACAGCTATACGACTTGGCAGCCGATCCCGGTGAGACCACGAATCTCTACAATGCCCGTCCCGATGTCGTCGCCGACCTGAAGAGATCGTTGCGGGAGTGCGTTGATACTGGTCGTTCGGCCCCGGTACGCTAGCGCCGCATTGGGGCGAAATCACCGCTGCAGCAACCATTCGTCGGCACCGGCGCGAACGTTCTGCGTCCTATTTCCTGCCACACGCAACGTAATACTTGCCGCTTTCGATCAATTCGACGTCTTTCATGCAACAAGACATCGACTGTGCGTACCAGGTGGGGGATTTGCTAACAAACAATGCCGCTCCTCCCGGCCGCAACACACGCCGAGCAACGGACAAGAAATGTTCGGCGATGGAGAAGTCGCCGTAATAGGGCGGGTTCGCCAAGACAATATCGACCGGTGCGTCCAGTTGGAATTGCCCGTCGGCGTTCCAGATCGTCTCAAGGTCGGTGACGCCATTGAAATCGGCGCCGCGGCGCGTACATTCGACAGCTCGTGCATGGCTATCAACGGCGAACACCTTGACGTCAGGCGCACGCAAGGCCGCAGCGATTCCAACGGCGCCGCTTCCGCAGCCGAGGTCGAGCACGCGTTCTCCAGCGGCAACGTCGACAATTCGCAACAACTGCCGCGCGCCAGCGTCAAGTTTTCGGTGCGAAAACACACCCGGTCGACTAAAGGCATGAATTAAACGCTCCTCGTCGCGAAACACGAACTCGCAACCGAAGTCACGCACTTTCTTCAGCTGGTGCGTTTTTCGTGCGGAATAGATGCGCGCTTTATCGGTATCGTGGCAGGTGACCTTATCGAACATGCTCCGCATCTGTTCCCCTAACCATCGATCGCGAGGGTTATCGACCGACGCGATCAATTGTCCATGCATGTCAAGTCGCTGGTGAGCTTGTTGCAGGATGTCCCGAGTCCACTCGGCCTCGTCGCGCGCCAGTACGGCGACGGCCGCCAGGTCGAATAGCGCATCCGGCAGATCAGCGTTGCAGGCCACGTCGATGGGCAGATCGTGTTCGCCGATCGCCTCCTGCGCAAGCCGAGCCCGGTGCAGGTCGGCATACCACACCGTTGGACGACATTCCGGAACAGTTGCTGCCACGTGCACAGCCGTCTGACCGCGGCCGGGCGAAATCACTAGTGCGCGCTCCGAACGCAGCGTCGTCGGCAGATTTTCGATCAACGCTTGTTCGCACGGAAGGGGTGGCAGTTGAGATGGCATGAAATGCAAAACTAGAATTCACATCGCGATCAGGTAAACTATCCAGGCTAATAGCAATGCGATGTTTTCACAACATCAAAACGCGGGCGAGTTCACTGCGGTTTTGGGGCGTCTGCTGATTCGGACGAGTGCGTCAACCGTTATCGCCGGACGAGAGATCGATGGCTACTGAGCGCTCGACAAGATGTTGTCCGCGTTAGTCGTAGCCTCGGTGGACTCCAGCCGCGCACGGCGTGTCCATTACATTTCCCCCCGTTCTGATGTGCAGCGTGCAGACCGCTAACCGGCAGTCTCCAGGGGGCATTTTCCCTGAGCGTTGACGCGTCATGCCGGCTGGCGTATCCTGCACTCTGGTCAATAGCGGTACTTATCTGCAAAAGGTATGTTAAATGACCTCTCCTCAAGATAGTGGGGCCAACATGGCGGCCGGCGATCAACATTGCTCCGACAATGTCGGTATCGGTGACGAGCTGATGGAATCCCCCCCCGCGTCAGCGCCAGTTCGCCGGTGGATCAGCGTGGCAGTGGTCTTGTTCTTGCTCTCGCAAATCACCATTCCCGCAACCTATTACCTTCGTGGTGAACCGACGAGCGAACGGTTTGCTTGGCGGATGTTCTCGTCGGTCCATATGACCAACTGGCGCTGCCGGGTCATCGAAACGTCTTTGGTCAACGGCAACTTGATCGAACGCGAGCTTGCACTGGATAACATCGTGCAGGAATCAACCGTGCGTTGCCTACACACCGGTCAATTGGACGTCGTTGAGCCGTTCCTGTTAAAGAGACTTGCACGCGAAGGGGTTCAACGTATCGAGTACGTCGCGGAAGGGACGACGCCGAGCGGCCAACCGACCGCCCCGATTCGGCTCGTCGCGGACGCCACGACGCGCGAAGTGCGACGAATCGACTTGCCCGAAGTGAATGTGCCATCGAATTGAGAATTGTAAGACAGTGGGTACGGTATGCAGGAATCATGGGACCGCTACTGGTTTGGACCGGTGTCGGCTATCCGTCCGTATCTGTTTCACAAATTCTTTTTGCTGCTGATTGCCATTGACATTGTCGTGTTGATGACCGTTCGTGGCGCCCGGTATGGCGTGGATGGATTTAGTGTTTCGCATTTCTCCTGGATGCAGATGGTCCATCCCCTGCCCCTCAGTTTCTGGTATGTCGGAACGTTGATGTGCACCGCGTTCGTTGCCTTGATGCAGTTTTTTCTCGGTGGACGGCGTTGGCAACGGTGTTTGCTTGTGCTGCTCTACACGTACGCCTGGTCGATGAGCCGCCACGACAGTTATTCGCATCATTACATGGTCTCGTTGATCCTGTCGGCGATGGTATTCTTTCCGCAGACGTCGGCAGCTGAAATCTATGATGCTGCAGGAAAGCGTTGTGAGGCGAGCACGCCAAAGCGATCGAGGCGACAGCGAAAGAATACATCTTCCATACTGGTCCAGTTTGGCCAGCACACACCCACCATGATGACCGTATGGGCCGCCGGCATCTGGTTGATCGTGCTTGCCTATCGAGTGCCACGGCGTTGGAACACCGGTTGGGTGGCGTTGGCCGTCTTTCTTCTCGTCCTCACATTGCTGTATCGCGCCTTCTGGCGGCGACGTCCATTGCCGTCCCTACCGAAAACGTCTTCGTTCGGGTTTCGTCTGCTCGGGGCGACTGTCGGTGTGATCTATCTATTTACCTCACTGGCCAAAGTGGATGCGGAATGGTGCGGCGGTCATACGATCCAGCAGGTGGGAAGGGTGTCCGCTGTTTTGGGACCAGTTGCCGGTTGGGGAGAGTCGATGCTGGGGTTGCCGGCAGAGACGTTTTGGGTGATTGTGGCGACGTTGGTGATTCCGGTCGAGTTGACGATATCGATCAGCTACTTTCTCGCCGTACAGCAGGACGAACCTGGGCGACGCAGGTTACGAGTCTGGTGTATTGTCGCCTACGTCATTGCCATGGGGCTCCACTGCAATAACGAAATGATGGAACTTAGCATCCAGTGGTTCAGTTATTACATGATGTTCTTGGCGACGTTTTTCTTTTTGCCAGAAAACGTTCTCTGGCGCATTGGTTCCGTCATCGTGTGGCCTGCCATTGTGTGGCGATCCTCGTTCAATAGAATCTCGGACCAGATGATGGCGTCCAAGAAAAACAACGCGACGCTTATCTCGCTGATCGCTGCCTTAGTCGTGCTGCTCGTATTGACGCGGATCGCCGATATCCCCGGAACACAATGGTCACTTCCGCTCTGCGGGTTGACGGTGATCGTGTCGTCTGTCCGATTGAGGCGATCGACGCCGCGCGTTGCAATGCGACGAATATGTGGTCTCGTCGCTGCGGGGACCGTGCTGGCGGTCTTGTTCCTCAGCAGTTCCGTACGGTTTTCCTACTTCAATCTGTTGGGGCTCACGGAACAAAAAATTCTCGAGCACGAGGGATTCGAAGTGCCGCAGGTTGTTGGCTCCGAGTCAACGCACATGGAACGGTCATTGGTTGCCTTTCATCGTGCACTCAGCTACGTCGACCCATCCGATCCGCGAGCCGCCAATCCCATGGTGAATATCGGCCTGGCGTTCAGCCGAATGAACAAGCTGGACGAGGCGGTCGCGGCATATGGTCGGGCGGTTGAATTTCATCCCCACCATTTTCTAGTACACTACAACCTTGGCATCACCTATCTAAGGCAGGCCGATGCCCATCCCGATCGGCACGAGCACTTCGAAGAGTTGGCTTTGGCGTCGTTTCATCGTTCATTGCGCATCAAATCCGATCTGTCGGACGCGATGGTTTGGATCGGACGCATCTACTTGAAGCGAGGGGAAGGCCCGGCAGCGATCACGTACCTGCAAGCAGCGAAGGAAATTGAACCTGGTTCGGACGACGTCGAACAGCTGTTGCAGGCGGCGACGCAGGTTCCGACCGAATCGACGCCGTGACGTCACGGCCCAATGCCCGGCACCGCCACGTTGCTACGGTGCACCAAAAAAGGCGACGTATGCCGCGAAAATCAGCAGTCCAATTCCCATAATGAGCCGAATCATTGACGTCACGGTTGCCGCTCCGCCGGTTAGCTGCACGCCAAACTTGCCGCGTGGCGAGCCCGATTTAAGACCAGAGATGCCGTAAAACAATAGCAGCAAACCGATCACGCCCGTAAATCCACCAAGTACCAACGGGTGCTCACGCAACCACCGATTGGCGGAACTATCGCGATCTCCAATCATGATTGCGCGGTTCATAAGTTCGTTCATGGATATCCTCTTGTGACGACTGACAGCTGGGGGAACGACAAAAAGCGAACGACGCGCCTCTTGTGGAAGCTAGATCATGACACAATCTGTCAAGTCTGGCAATTACACTATTCCAGGACACGGCGACTCAACTCTGTTACGCTTGCCCCGAGCGTGACCTGGCGTCTCGGTGCTGACGGCCATTCGAGACAATACACGACCGCGCCGCTGCCGTTCCAAGAAGGCTGCGCGTCTTGCCGGACGTAGCTCGAGCTCTCCGAGTCGAGTTGATTCGTACCACATGCCAACACGATCGCTAGTCGAAAAAACTGTGTTGTCATCTCAACATACGGATCGTCTACGTCGCAATCGGCCACCGAAATGTCGAGGTAAGTGGGATGCGTCGTCCCGTCGATTGCGACTCGCGCGCGGCACAAATGATCTCAACCACGTGTAATGCATGCTCTGGAGTAAACAGAGGCTCTTTACCCGTCGCCAGGCATTCGTCGACCAGCGACGCACCTTGTTGCCATACGTATCCCGACGCATCTTCGCATTGACGTTGATAGTGAGGGTTGTCGACCGTGGCAATATCGACACCGAGCGGTTCCCAGTCGTACCCTACTAGCCCCATGCTGCCTTCCGTGCCGACAATGGAAATTGTATGCCGAGTTTCCGCACGTCCTTCGTGGCCATGCGGGTTGAAATAGTTGAACCCGCTCTGAACGTGCGAAAGTGTGCCATTGGCATGTTCGAGGACCACCATGGCGTTGTCTTCTTCCGTGACGCGGATTTCCCCCTTGCCGTCGATGATACGAGTAGGCGTGATCACGTTGACCATGGCGACGAGAGATTTTGCTGGGCCTAGCAGTCCTGTAAGTGTGGTCAAGTTGTAGACGCCGAGGTCCGGCAGGCTGCCGCCCCCCTTTTCGTAGAAGAAGGACGACCAGGATGGGCCGGTATGGCCATAGTCGGCATGTGCCGCGGCCACCCGGCCGAGTTTGCCTTGCTGCAGGATTCTCGACATCGCTGCAAATTGTGGGCTGCTAACGACTACAGGTGCGCCCCACACGCGTACCTTCTGCAGTTTGGCCTGTTGAAGTAGTTCCTGACCAGCGGCGAGCGAGTTGGCAATCGGTTTTTCGCTCCAAACATGTTTGCCCGCCGCGATCGCCTCGCGATTGATGTGCTCGTGTTCTTGCATGTCCGTGAGATTGACTAGCAAATCAAAGTCGGCGCCGGCCAACATCTGTTGGACGTTCGGATAATGATGCGGTACGCGATGGGCCTGAGCTTGCGAAATGGCACGATCTTCGATGATGTCGCACGTGCTTACAAGTTCCGCGAACGGGCATGCGGCCAGGTGCGGCAAATAGCGATGCGATACGCTCCCGCAACCAATCACGCCGACTCGAGTCTTTCGAGGGGAATCCGGACCGGACCGATCCGGCGATGGTTCCTCTGCGACCGCGTTTGACGAAGTAATCTTGGCCGTCGCGCCAACAACCGACAAGGCGGTCCCTATCTCAAGACCGCGTTCCAGAAACTTCCGCCGATCAAGCTGCTGGTCTTTCACCGCCAATCTCCTGCTCTTACCCGCAATATTGCGTGGACGGGTGCGCCAAGTCTCCCCGCACTTCGCGCATTATCCGTTGCTCGACAAGCGGACGTCAAGTGAACACGGCCCGAAACGCCGGTCGTAACTTGACCTCACCGCAACGAGTTGACTTGTACCGAGTGCCCACCTCGGCAAGCATTTCGCCTCATGGCTCGGTCGCGCGCCGTTCTCGCTACCCGCGCTTGACGAGCATGCACTGGGACGTCGGAAGTTCCACCGCCGATTCGGGCTTGTCAGCGAGAAACTCAGTAAAAGCTTGTTTTACTCCGTTGAGCATCGAGTAATCGTGCGACATAAGAATGCCACCAGGGACAAGCCGGGGATAGAAAAACTCCAGGCAACCCAAAGTCCCTTCGTACAGATCGACGTCGCAATTGACAAAGCTGAATTGTAAATCGTTTACCGGTTCGCTTGTTGCCGGGAAAATGCCTTTGTAATATCGAACGTTGGAGTATGGCTGTAGGTACTCCCTCACGGACTCCAAACTGCACGCATATTGATTCTCGTCGTGGATGCCGCGATCTGGTGGTGACGACTTGGGGAGGCCTTCAAACGTATCGAAGACATGCACCGTCTTGTTGCTGTGGACGCCACCAACCGCCTCGCAAATGAGCTTCGTTGAGGCACCACGGTAGCATCCGACTTCGGCGATCTCCCCCGGCATACGACCGCACGCCTTCGCCAGCGAATGGAGCGTGAAACACTCAAAGGCACTCATCAAACAAGTCCGCTCCCGTCGTACCTGCTTGATCAAACGGACGTCCGACGGTTGCTTGTGAGCACCTAACTGAAAGTACTGAAGGTGCGAGAGCATCCAGAGTCCGAGCCGTTCCGGAACACCGCCAACCATCCTCGCGAATCGTGGATTATCCTTGAGCATCGTGCCAACTTTACTGTTTGAGTTTACTAGAGAAATGGCTGCTGCGTCTCGGCTGCAGCGCCGCGGCAATGGCACAACGACTCCGCCATAACGATCGAAGTCGATAGCTCGCTGCCGCCGTTCGGCAACCAGTCTACACAAGTAATATCGTCAACACAAAGATAAACGGACAAAAAAATGAAATCTTGACCACCGGCATTCCGCAAACGCAACATGGATGGCGGATAATGCGTGACCCCAATGAGTAGCTCACCTTGAGCCCACGCGGCGGGACCGGTAAATTGATTCAACCTCCTTGGTGCGAGCGCGTCCTTCGATCTTGGATTCGCCGACACTCTTGATATCCGTTTCAGCAATCAACCATTTCGGCAGTTAACCATTTCGGCAGCTAACCATTTCGGGAGCTAACTTGGGACAACGCGCCAACCTTATCCTCGTCGCAGACCGACAATACGAGCTGTATTACAGCCACTGGTGTGCCAATACACTTCCTCGCGATCTGTTTTGGGGGCCGGATCATGCGACGAAGTTCGTGCAGATCCAGCGAAGTGTGGACGAATCGGGCTGGCTCGATAACATTTGGGCCGAAGGGGGCGCGGTCGTCGACCGTGACAACAAGGTATTGATGCTCTTCGGCGGTGAGGACGTGCTATACGACGTGCCCCTCCGTCGTGTTTACCTGCAAATGTTGCAGCGCGTCTGGGGGCAATGGACCGTCCGTTGGGCTCACCAGGGCATCGCTGACCTCGCGGACTACGTCGCTTACCCACGTTACCTCGTCTGTTCGGAATGGCACGATGATGTTCCGGATGAGGCCTCTCCTCTCGCGCCGCCTGAACGCAAGGACGGAACCAATGTCGTTGGCACCGTTAGACTTGCGGACGGTACCGTAAGAGTATTCCCATTGGCCGGTAGTGTCGCGTCGTATTTGTTCGCAGGACCGGATATCGTGGCCCACTGTCCAGAAGCCGAGGCAGTTGACTGCGAACGGATCAACGAATGGTGCGGTGACAGCTTTCCCCTTGGTGGTTTTCACATCGATATGGCGGCCAAGTCACTCGATTATTGGACGGCATTCTATGCCCCGGAGCCTGTTGGAGCTGCGATGATGTGGCCCGGTTGGCAAGTCACTTGGCATCGCGATAGGTATGAATCGCAAGTGCTCGCGACCGATGGCCGACTTGCCTTCCCTTTTAGCTCGACAGAAACATTGCAGCAGCGGGTCAGCGAAATGCTGCTGCGTGAGTCACGACTAGGTGGCGTCGCGGCGATTCGCCAATTTACGAATGACGAACTCGCGAAAGGAAGCAAAGTAACGGTCAACCCGTGGGCATTGCGCAACGACGATTTGCCGTTGGATCGAACAGCCCGTGAACGGATCGTTGCCTTCGCCCTCGGTGCGGTAGATTCCGACTCACCATAGATCCACGGGCACCGCACCGCACCGCAGCTTAGTGCGGCGCAAGTACCTTCATCAGACGCTGACGCGCTTCCGCGTTGCTCTGGTATCCCATTGTCCCTCGTCAGCAGGAGGTGCGTCACACTTTGGCAGGTTCGCAACGCCCGGCGTAGCTGGGCCGCGGTATCGCGGAATACTCTCGTATCGGCTATCCTTTGATTTGTTTTGTCGGTATTCGCCTGACGTCGCCCGGCATTGCATGGCGTCTTCCCATCTGCGGTCGGCCATGTCGAGGAAGGAGATTGATACATGAAGATCACCATTAATGTTGAGTGCACACCGGAAGAGGCTCGTCGCTATATGGGGCTGCCCGACGTGGCCCCCATGCAGGAGGCCATGCTGAAGGAAATGCAATCGCAGATGTTGGCCAATACCCGGAGTATGCAGCCCTCCGAGATGATGCAGGCCTGGCTGCCGATGGGACTGAACGGTTGGCTCGATATGCAGAAAGAGTTCTGGACGCAAATGACCGCGGTTGCTTCCGAAAAAAACGACGATCCCAATGCGAAGAAATGAGCCCCGCCGAGCGGCCGCCATGCACCGTTTTAGATGACGCGCTCCGAGAATGCGAGTCTCTCGCGCACCCACACGGAAAATCATGGCGGGCCGACCGAATCGAATCGGCTCTTCCGGTAAGCGGTGGGTTGCTGTCCAAGCGACCGATCGAGGTTAATCGTGGCCGGCGCAATGCGCGGTCCCAGGGTCCGGCGAGCTGACATCCGATGACGAAGAGTGGCTACGTACTGAAGGTTTTCCCCCGGCTATCGCAGTCGTTTGTGATCAGTGAGCTGCAAGCTCACCAACAGGCTGGCTGTCCGGTCACCGTCTTTTCGCTCTAGCAGCCCAGGCCGAGCGACGTAGAACTGGTTGAACATGATTTGACGTTGCCGGTCGTCTATCTAAAACCCGAACCCGCGTCATGGGGAAAGGAGTTGGCAGAGTTGTGTCGTGATCACGGGATTACGCACTTGCACGCTCATTTCGGCAATGTGTCGACGGCAACGGCGCAGACGAACTCAGCTTCGCTGCTCCTGAAATCGTTGATTTTCAGCCCCACATCGTTATTGACGATACCGTCCTGAAGAATGGTGTTCGGAGCGAATGCGCGCAGCGAATACTTGTTCTCCGCAAGCTCCTGCGAGAAAGATTTGACGACCTAATCGCCAATCCGCAGTTACGCGAAGTTGACCTTGTGATTGTGCCACACACAGTCGCTGAATTCGAATATGAGTTGCCGTCGTGGCTGCGCCGTCGCTCTCTCTTCGTCGGTCCTATCGTTCGCCGTCCCAATGGCGTCGCGATTCATCGGCTACGCGAGAAATACTCTCTCGCCTCCGATGATTTCGTGCTCGTCACGACCGCCGGTGGCGGTGGTTTGGATGACGACGCGCGACGACTGTTCGTCGTCGCCGAGGCGGTACACCGTCGCATTGGCGATCGGAAATTCCGCCACATCGTGGTGCGGGGACCAAACTCCGCGCTCCCCTGCCAGATAGTGGACCAACGAATGACCGTGGTCGATACCGAACCCGACCTGGTCAGTCTGTTCGCGATTTCCGACTTGGTTGTCTCGGCAGGTGGATATAACAGCGTGAACGAGATTCGCCTTACGAAAGCCCCCGCCATGTTCGTGCCAGGAAAACGAAAATACGACGATCAGACAGAACGAGTTCGCGAACTGGCGGAATGTGGGCTTGCCTGGGTAGCCCCAGGCCAAGAACCAGACTCCATCGCCAATCAAGTTGTCGTGATCGTCGCTGACCATGCCGCGCGGAAAAACGTGCGAAGCCAGTTGGAACGAGAGCCATTCACGAAGAATGCGGCTTCCTTGTGACTCGAGAAGCGACCGGTGCGACCTGTCACGGGATGCCGATACAGGGAATGGATGACCGTCTGCAGCGAATCGGGTTCGCGTTGCGGGAACTGCACGCTACTGCGAGGGAAATCGGGCCGGTGAAAAGCATTCGGCATCACCTTTCGGAATTGGTCAGGCCAGCGCCTGACGCGGTGGTAAGAGCACTCCCCGAGTACTCGGCGCTCATCCGAAAAGCAGTGACGGTGCTCGAAAGCCGCTCGGCTGTCGACGACCAAATCCCTTGCGTGCCACTGCATCGAGATTTTCATCTACGCCAGCTGCTTGACGATGGGCAG
>JAGQPD010000056.1 GCA_020426865.1 Planctomycetales bacterium | reverse complement strand
GCAAGGCGCAAGAGCTGAGTCTACGCTTGCACCTTTAGCCGTATACCCGAAAGTAGCCGGTCAATCACTGCCGCAGCCGAGTAACTTTGCGCGTCGGCCGTCGCCAAATATTGAACGATATTGCGGACATCATTGCCACAGGTAACCAGAGGTTGTTCCAACTCGCCGTCGCGCCGCGTCTGTTCCAATCCAACGTTGGCCATGAGCCCATTGCATACGCACTTTCGACCGACGGTTTCCTCGATCTCGCCGCCTTTGTGCACATATGCCGCCTCAGGTTCGCCGGGACATCGCCAACCGAGTTCGCCACTATCTTTACGATAGGATTGCCGTAGAAACCCCAAGTCACAGACGCGCTGTCGCTGGTTGTATACCAACTCGTCTGAAATCGATCCTTGGATTTGAAGCACTTTGAACGGAAAACCGGTAGGCGACGCAAGTGGGTCGGTCAACACCTCGAACTCACCGTGTCGACACGAATTTAGGATATCGGCCTTGATCTCACTGCTAAACCCGGACTCCTCGCAGAACGCGAATGCCGTGCCGACTTGAACTCCAGTCGCACCGGTTTCCAGAGCGGCGGCGACCTTTTCCGGTGAGCCATAGGAACCGGCCAGCCAAAACGGTCGGCCCAAGGCAGCAATGGCCTCGAGGTCAACTACGTCGCGGTCGCCATAAACTGGCTCACCTCGTTCGTTTCGCTTTGGCTTTCCACGTGGCGGCGCGTTGTGCCCGCCGGCGGTTGGACCCTCAACGATAAAACCGTCGACTCGTCCCGAAGCTTTCTTCGCCAGCATGTTGGCCAACGTTCCGGAAGCGACAATTGCAATGAACTTCGGCCGCTCCAACCACGGAATCTCACCGCCCGTAAACTGCATCGGATCGAATCGTGTCACAAACTCGTCGCTGCTCTGCGCACCGGCCACGTTAAGTGGAAGTTCGACTTTCTCGCCGTCAACAAGTCGATCCAAAATACCCGGAATCGCTCGCGGAATGCCGGCTCCCATCAACACGTAGTCGACGCCGGCCAACATTGCACCGAACAACGATGGTAGCGTGGGTGTTTGGATTTTTTCCAGATAGTTGATGCCGACCAATCCGTTGTGGTCCTCCTTCGCAAGGAAAACCTCTACGAAGTTTGCGACAACGACCAACTCCAACTGCTCTTGCGTTGGGTTAGCTGGCAACACCATCGTTGTAGAAAAGGGCTCATCCGCCGGTTTTCCGCCGGGAAGATGGTATCGATCGAGTATCCTCCGTGCCATCCGCGGATACGGAAACTCGGCGAGTGCCCGGCGTAGATGTCCACCGCAATCCCCCTGTTGAAGTCGTCGGACCATGACCGCGTCGACGGCCGTTCCAGAGACAACGCCAAGTTGTCCTGTGACGGCGACAGCTTTCGCCAGCTTCCACGAAGAAACGGCTACCCCCATTCCGCCTTGAATGATGATTGGTTCTGGACGAGCTTCACTATTTGACATAACTCTTGCTCCACACAAGTCCTGGTTAGGCGAGGTGGTACGAAACGATCCAAGACACAGAAACGTTGTTGACTTCCTGTGAACTGATCGCACCAGCGCAGGTCATCATTCTATCAGTAACCGCGTCGACCGAATGTCACGACAGGTAATAGTTGCGCAATGATCGTGTGAAACTATTTGATAAATGAATCGGGCATGTCGACATGGGAAGTGTCGTTGATGAGTCGGAACCATGCAAACACTGACGCGAAGCTATTTTCTGAGCGCGGGCGTGAAGTGCTTGGTGATCGTGCCGACGCATCGGTATGCCAACGCATGCGATCAAGAAGCGACTTCTGGTGCGACAACTCAATGCGAAACACGATTCGCCCGACGATCAACTCGTCGCCCGACTGCAATCGCGATGTTTCAATTTGCTCGCTATTAACGAACGTGCCATTCCGCGATTGCAGATCACGCACGACCAACGCGTCTTCGGAAATGCTTAGCTCGCAGTGCGATCGACTTGCCCAACGATCGTCGAGATACACGTCGGCCTCGGATGACCGACCTACAACGGCGGGAAAACGTATGAGCGCGTACGATTGCGAGGGGCGCTTGATGCGAGACGGATCAGTGTGACTTTCATCTTCACTTCCCAGCCCCATAGGAGTTTAAGCAAGTATTCCAGCAACTGGATTGTGTTCTTCAACACCCGTAAGTCGCATGTCGAGTCCTTGGACCTTGAACGAGAGTCTCTCGTGATCGATTCCCAAACAATGCAAGATCGTGGCGTTCATGTCGTGGATGTGGACCGGGTCGCGGACGATGTTGTAGCTAAAATCGTCCGTCTCACCGTAGACGACACCCGGCTTGATCCCTCCCCCCGCCATCCAAACGGTGAAGCAACGCGGGTGATGGTCCCGGCCGTAGTTTTCGCGAGTAAGAGTGCCTTGGCAATAGATCGTGCGTCCAAATTCGCCACCCCAGACAACCAACGTATCGTCAAGTAGGCCACGTTTTTTCAAGTCTTGGATGAGCGCCCAGCAAGGTTGATCGATGTCGCGACATTGGTTCGGCAAGTCGCCTCCCACGTTGAAATGTTGGTCCCAGCCGCGATGAAAAATCTGCGTGAATCGGACGTTGCGCTCGGCCATTCGCCGAGCCAACAAACAGCTTGCGGCAAACGTTCCTGGCTTCGTGACGTCCGCTCCGTACATATCCAACGTCGCTTGCGATTCGTCTGAAATGTCGGTCAACTCGGGCACCGAACGTTGCATGTTGAACGCCATTTCGTACTGTTTGATTCGCGCCTGCGTCTCCGAATCGCCAAACGAATCCAGCGTCTGTTGATTCAAGTTGGCCAGCGAATCCAACATGCGTCGCCTGACATTGGTTTTGATGCCGGGTGGATTCGAAAGAAACAGAACTGGATCACCCTTGCTTCGCAATGCAACGCCTTGATGACTACTCGGCAAGAAGCCAGAACCCCAGAGTCGATTGAATAAAGCTTGCGCTTCTTTGCGTCCTGTCCATGTCGATGTGAGCACCACGAAACTCGGCAAGTTCTCGTTCATCGAGCCCAGTCCGTAACTGAGCCACGAACCCAAACTGGCTCGGCCCGGTAGTTGATGTCCGGTGCAGATATAAGTGATCGCCGGATCGTGATTGATCGCCTCGGTGTTCAACGACCGCACAATCG
>JAGQPD010000055.1 GCA_020426865.1 Planctomycetales bacterium | reverse complement strand
GGATTGGATCGTCCGGTCGGCCCGTTGACGAAAATCGTCGCGCCCCGTCGCCTGTGCCAGGTACAGCAGATTGAGTGCCGTCACCGCGTTGCCGCTCGGTATCGCTTCGTCGACATATCGCTTACTCCGCACAATCAATGTTTCGTGATCAGCCGTCGTAAAGTAATAGCCTCCTCGCTGTTCGTCACCAAACAGCGTCTCTTGTTGCTCCATCAGTTGCATGGCAGCTTGCAACCACTGCTTGTCGCCCGTGGCCTGATGGAGCGCCACAAGACCGTCACAAAGAAATGCATAGTCATCGAGATACGCGTTGAACCTTGGACCGTTGGCGCCGTCGCTGGCAAGCGGCAAGTGATAAAGTCGCTGCCTCTCGTCGCGGCAATGTTGCAACAAGAACCGGGCGGTTTCGGCGGCCAGTTCTGTATATTCAGGACGGTCCAGCAACCGTCCCGCATCCGCCAGACCGCGTATCGCCAACCCGTTCCAGGAAGTCAGGACCTTCGTATCGGTGCCGGGGCGCACGCGGCGAACTCGAGCGTCAAGCAACGACTGGCGAAGTGGTTCGAGTCGCGCCTGCAGCTCTGCCTGCGTCACTCCTTCGCGCTCGGCCAAGTCCCGCCATGACTTGGTAATTTGCGGTACAAAATACTTCGCCTCAAAATTCGGCCGCTCGCTGCTGGCGTACACCCGCTCAAATAGTAATGCATCTTTGTCGCCCAAGATCGCTGTCCATTCCTCCCTCGTCCAGCGGTAGTACTTCCCCTCTTCATGTTCCGAATCGGCATCCAATGCGGCGTAGAACCCTCCCCCTTGGGCCGCCATCTCACGGCGCAAAAACCCGATCGTTTGCTCTACCACCCGAGCAAACTCGGGACGCTTCGTACGTGCGTACGCCTGGGCGTATAGACTTAAGAGTTGACCATTGTCGTACAACATCTTTTCGAAGTGGGGGATCCGCCAGAAACGATCGACCGAATAGCGATGAAAACCGCCTCCCAGGTGATCCCAAATGCCCCCCATCGCCATGCGGGTCAAGGTGACATCAAGCATGTCGGCGGCCTGTTTGTCGCGTTGGTTAGCCACCTGGTGGCTCAGGAAGGCTAAATTGGAAGGCTCCGGGAATTTAGGGCGAGCTCCATCGTTCGGGTCGTAGCCGAACCCACCGAATTGCTCGTCGAAGCTCTCCACCAACGCCCCGTGGACTCGCGGCAGCCAATCCGCGTCCAGCGGCTCGTCGCCAGCAGGTGGGTCCTGCATCTGATCTCCGACAGCATCCGTGACCCGATCGGCCGTCGCACGCACCTCTTTTTCCTGCGTCTTCCAGACATCCGCCAACTTCCGGAGAATCGTGAGGAAACCCGTTGCCCCTCCCCGCATCCCATCGCGTGGCGGAAAGTAGGTGCCCCCAAAAAATGGCTTCGCGTCTGGCGTGAGAAACACCGACAACGGCCATCCACCGCGGCGAGTCAACATTTGTACCGAGGTCATGTAGATGTCGTCAATATCCGGACGCTCCTCCCGATCCACCTTGATGCAGACGAAATGTTCGTTCATAAACGCCGCAATTTCGGCGTCTTCAAACGACTCATGCGCCATGACGTGACACCAATGACAACTTGAATATCCTATCGAGAGAAAGATGGGTTTGTTTTCACGTTTAGCCAACGCTAACGCTTCATCACCCCACGGATACCAATCCACGGGATTGCGCGCATGCTGCAGTAAATACGGACTACTGGCGGTGGCCAAGCGATTCGTATGCCCACCCGGCGGATCGTCTCCACCCGCAACATCATTGGCAGGAGACTGTGCCCGCGCCCAGCGAACGACATCGGCCTCCATCAGACATGCCACGACCAGGAGGAGACCGACAAGGGCCGCGGAAAGTCGGCATTGCTGCCAATCGCGAGGTAGATTCATGAGCATGAACAGGCCCTCCATCAGAACAAGGAACACGCGTAACACCGTCGCAGTCACTATCGAGTATAGTTGATGCGTGGCGCGAAGTTACGGCAGGCCAATCAATTTGTGCGATTGGATACTCAATCGCCAAACGGGATTGGCCAGGCAGTATTGCACGGCCAGTTCCGTGTTGGCGCGCACATCGCGACCGTCCATCGGTTGCAGGAAGAAATGCTGAAAGTTCCAGGTCTGCAATTCATCCAGGTCCAATCCAGGTTGTGGTACGACGATCTTCAGTTCGTTCCCTTGCCGCAATACGATTTCCGATCCGGCTTTGGGGCTGACGCAAATCCAATCCAGCCCCGCTGGGGCAGGGAGCGTTCCATTGGTTTCCACGGCGACCGACAGGCCCTCGGCATGCAGGGCGTCAAGCAAGGGCGGATCAAGTTGCAGCAACGGTTCGCCCCCGGTACAAACCACCCATCGCGGGACACCAGCGGTGTTGCCGGCATTCACGTGCGTGGCGGCCGCCCGTACGGCCTTGGCCAGCGACGCCGGATCATCAAACTGGCCCCCCCCCGGACCATCCGATCCCACAAAGTCAGTGTCACAAAACTGACACAACGCGCGCAGTCGGTCCTCCTCCCGACCACTCCACAAATTGCAGCCGGCAAAGCGACAGAAAACGGCCGAGCGCCCAGATTGGGCGCCCTCGCCTTGCAGTGTGTAATAGATTTCTTTTACGTGGTAAGTTCGCACAGTAGCACCGCTGGCGATTTGCTAATCAGTATAACTTGCCCAACTGCGTGGGGACTCCCACATCCGTACGGTCGCGGCCGGCACGCCTTGCCGATGGCATTGATGAAACAACCACCGGGCGAGATTTTCGGTGGTCGGATTTGCATCGAGCAAGAATATTGGTTCGCCGTGGTCCCGCAGATAGCCGATGGCCGGATCGTCGTGACAGAGGATCATTCTGCCTCGCCAATTCTCACACACCCACGTATGCACTTGTTGCAATCGGCCCGCCAGCTTGCCAGCACTGCCAACTACTTCAATCTGCACCCGACCATTGTGGCCATGCAAATGCCGACATTTTCCTGCGTATCGCAACAACCGGTGCCCATAAAAGAAATGGAATTCAAACAAGTCCTCCCGCCGTACAACCTGCTCGGCTGATGACAGTAGGCTTTGCCGCTGGCCAGGCAGCAGGCTTGGCGGCAGATCCGGCGGCAGGTCCGGCGGCAGGTTGAAGATCGCGCGGAGATCAACATCGTCGCGCGCCAGCAACGGGGGCGAGGACTTGCTGAGTTGTTCGGCCATGTCGGCCAGTGTCTGCCCTGTCACGGGGTGTCGGAACCCTGGTGCGAGTTCCGCCAGCGGCGCGCAAATAAACAAACGCTCGCAGATGTCTGGATCGGGAATGCTGAGGTGTTCGTTGGTCAGCCGCAACGTGAGGTCGCCATAAATCGCGATGTCGATGTCGATGGTGCGCGGCCCGTTTTTATTTTGGGGATCGCGCACTCTCGATAACTGTTGTTCCAATGGGCGCAACAGTCTGTCACGTAACTCAATGACGGTAAGGTTGGTTTCGATGTGAACTGCAACATTGAGAAAATCAGCCTGGTCGGGATAACCGAACGGCGGCGACTGCCATACTCTCGAGATACCTCGAACCGCACAGTATTCAACAAGATGCCGCACGGCCCGTTCCAGGTTCCGTTCGGGCTGGATGTTGGAACCCAGCAGCAAGTAGACCGAGTGCGTCATTGGCGCACCCCCGGCTCGCGCACTCGATCGATGGTTACTCCCACGGATCGAGCAAAGCGAACGGCCCCCGGTTTTTCCACCGATACCCGCACCGCTTCAACCCGTGGCGTTTGCAAGCAGATTGCCGCGATTTCCTCCGCCAACCTCTCGACCAAAAGGAACGATGAATGCTCCACCAACTGAATGACTTGCTTGGTCACTGTGCGATAATTCACCGTATGCTCGATGTCGTCCGATTGCCCCGCCGTGCGAGTATCCGTGGTCATCTTGATATTGATGAGCACATCCTGCCGATTGATGCGCTCGTCGTCATTGGTTCCGATAATCGTCCGCAGCAGCAAGTCTTTGATTTCTACGATGTCTCCCATCTATTGAAGCCCTCCACGACCATCGTTACATGGCTATCGAATTTGCTATCGAATCTGACCGCCGGTGACTTCCAAAATTTGTCCCGTCACAAACGGAGCGTGAGCCAGATATAGCATGGCATCGACGATGTCCTTTGGCGACCCGGTGCGCTGGAGTGGAACCTGCTCGGCAATCGCCTCCAGGTACGATCGATCGGCACCGGGAGGTGGCAAGATTGCTCCCGGCGCAATCGCATTGACCCGGAT
>JAGQPD010000054.1 GCA_020426865.1 Planctomycetales bacterium | reverse complement strand
ATCCCGGGGGATTGGCAGACCATCGAGAACCGCGAGCCGGTCGCCCACCTGATTCCGCATCATCAGGCACTGCGGTCGGGATCTTGACGGCGGGATGAGGTCCCGCGGGCGCAACAGGCCGTACTAGTGCCCGCAGCGATCGATGATTCTCACGTTGTAGCCGCAAAACTTGAGTACGGACGGCATCGTCGCCGGACAATTGCGAACCGCTTTCCGCAAGCGACTGTACAAGAATCGTCATTTGTTCCACCGCAGCCGGTGACCCATCAATGGCAACCCCTCGCCGTCGTGCGTCGATCTCCAGTGTCAATCGCTGCGAACGACTGCGAGTGACGACTTCGTATATTTCACGTTCTTCCGCTACGCGTGGTATCCAGCGATCTTGAAAGATGCCTTGTAGTTTTGCTCGAATTGTCGTCCACTGATCCGGTGTGAGGGCAACAAAACGTTCGTCATTGCTGCCAAGCAAGTTGGCGATTTCCGTCTGTATTTGCGGCTCCGCCTCGACAGCGACGGTCCCCTGTTCTGCGTCAGGATTCATACGCAGTGCGGCCCCGAAACGAGCTTGCATATCTCGGATGAACCGATTTTGTTGTGACGGCGCAATGCGGTACGTGCGAGTGATCGCAGCGGTTGGCGTAGCTGGCTGCGCCATGGTAAAGCCATTGCCTATCGCCAGGAAGGCATAGGTGGAGCACAATAGAACGAGCACACCGCGTCTTCGGAACTGCATGGCCATCCAACAATGAAAACCGATTGACTGAATTCGCGGGGCGGAGGGTAATCGAAACGCCCGTTGGGGTCAACGTTGGTCAGCGAACGACCAGAGTGCAAATCGCAGTTTTTTTAACGATGATTGCTAGCAGGAAGCTACGAGTATGCGACCGGTGTCGGTACAATCACCCTTCCGCGAAGAGCTCGCTCAATTCCAGAATCACGTCGGGATTGCAATTGGGTGCCACGGTGCCGCCCGAGTTAATGACCTCATGATCGAGATACCGATCCCCACGCGGATTGGCGAAGACGTGCAAGCATTTGCCCGCGACATCGACGACCCAGTATTCGCCAACACCGAATTCTGCAAAGAGTCGGGTTCTCTCTCCCAAATCGTTGGCAAGGCTGGAATCGGCTACCTCGATTAGCAGCAATACGTCCGCTGCGGCTGGGCGACGCGTTGCGTACCGGCCGGGTTTCAGCCAGGTAACATCCGGTTCGGGTCGGCTGTCACGCAAATCGATGCTCAACTGAACACGGACCACGCAATCGGCCGACGTCGTCACATTGGTTGACCAACGGGTCAGATAGTCAACATAATCGTCATGAACTGGTCCTGCGGGATTCATTTCTCGCAGCTCTCCTCGTATCATTTCCACGCGACGGCCTAGTCGTTCGAATGCGCCCTTGGCGATCATCTGATCATATTCTTCCGGCGTCAGTCGAAGCGTGGTGCTCATCATGCCCTCACGTCTATTCGCGTTGCCCTTTTCGCAGACTACGATAAGTGTAGTGCTGCCGCATGTCGTTGGCAAGCAATAGCCAATCCACACAACGCCCATCTAGCTGCAAAGAAGGGGTCACTGCAAGACATCGTAGACGGACTTACCGAGTGGCAGCATGGCAGCGACGCCATCGACTTGGATCAATGCGGTTTCCGGTTGAATGTCGATAATCTGGATTTCGTGGGGCGGTACGATCATGTTATCGCCACGTTGGCACTTTCGCGTCTGTTGGCCATCGGCCATCGTGACCCACGCTTCGGGAACACCGCGCATGTCGTAGGTAATTGCGGTGAGGACGAGTTGTCGCAATTGTGCGGATGCGTCGCGAGAGAAGAAGTTGCGCCGCACGATCGCATAGTAATCTTGAATATCGTGACTGGCCAATCGGTCCGCCCCTACCGTTGATAGTTCGGCCATGCGTGCGCACTGCGTGATCGCGAGTGCCTCGATCGCAACCGTTACATCGATCTCGCGCCCATTGTCGATGGGCGTCAGAGACATGGATTGAATCTTGTGCAATTGACCCGACCCGTAGAACTCGTACAACAAATGCACGACTTGCTGCAAGCCACCGCGCCCGTGCAACGTAAAGGAATACTTCTTGTAGACCTCCCGTGGTTTTCGAGTCTCGCGATCCTTGGTGGTGACGGATACGGCCGGGCCCGAGTCAACGCTGGCCTGCTTCAATTCGATTTTCTGAACCAGAGAAAGGAGCCAGTCCTGGTAGCGTGATCTGGCGAATTCTTCATCGCCGGGAAGCGATCGCGTTTTGTATTCTTCCAGTTGCTCCTTGGCGTCGGACGATGCCATGATAGCGTCGTCCGCCGCGGACATATCCTTTTCAATTTTGGCGAGCTTTCGTTCAAATTGTTCGGCAGGTTCCTCAACAAAATGGCGATACGCCTTGTCGCCAAACAAGATGATGCCAACCAGAGCCATCCCTGCCAACAACCAGCGCGTACGACGATTCATAGGGCAGGCTCCGTTGGCAATATTTCAACTGCCTCTCCTTCTGCCGCAGCGGTTGTATCACCGGTACTGCCGCGTTCGTCGACCGGCTCTTGATCCTCGACGCGGGGCTCGATCGGCTGCATCTCGACCGCATTATCGATCACGATCCGAGTCTGGAACTGCCAAGGAAAACTGCCGCGATCTTCGGTGTCAGTGACTCGTTTGCTGGAAACGGAGTGCCGGGGATCACGAATCGAGTCCTCCATCCTGGCCATCACATCGGCCTCGCTTACATTCACGGACAAATCGATCACACCGCGATTGTTGTTGCTGGCTGACAGCACCAGCTTCTGAATTGCCACTTCGGTTGAAGGTGGCAACCGTCGCGCCAGATTGTTCAGCTCGTCTAACCACACGACCTCATCGTGATACCAGCTCGAAATCAAATCGGCATCATCCTTGCGTATCAGTGCCCGGCTCGCTCGCTCCGATCTAGTCTTCAGCTTTTTCGATTCCTGGGTGATCTGATCTTGTTGTTGATTCTGGATATCGCGGACATACCACGTGCCCGTTGCAATCAGTAACATTGCAGCGGCGGCAATCACTGCCGGGCGAACCCATACCGGCATCGGTTTTGGTGGGCGCTTGGGATGTACCAGATCCAATTCCTGCGTGCCCCGGTTCCAAGCGTGTGCGGCACCCATGAGATCGACAAAACGCAGGATCCCTTCGTGCGAAACAGCATCCGACAACGTGATGTGTTTCCTCGGATCAACAATCGATACCGGCGCCGCCAATTCATCGGCCAACGCAGCGGCAAGTATCTCTTGTTCTTCGACGGAACCGAGAACGAACACGTGGGCTTCTTCGTCGTCGCCATCAATCGAGAAGGTCAACGTGCGATGCAACTCGCCCGCCAGTCGTTGAGCGACACGTGAATCAACATCTGTGGATCGCGGAATTGTGCGGAACATTACCGGTGAATCACTTTGCACGACCGCCACGTCGATGTCGCGCTCGCCAACTCCCACGATGATCTCTGTGGTAGGAGCCGCAGTGCGAAACAACCGTAGCAATTCGACCGCGCCGAACGTGGCGTACGTCGCATGCCGCAGCGTCAGCCCGCATTCGCTGAGTGACTGTCGAACGGTCTGCAATTGCTGCTCAGGACAACCTACCGTCAACACTTCACATCCATGCTCGTCGGCACTTCGCGCTACGACATAGTCCACTATTTGGGGATTTGACGGATCACCCGTCGACTCACCCAATAAATTATGTACCAGCTGAGGCAACTCCTTTTCCGTTGCCGGTGGCACTCGTAATGTGGATATCTCGAGATCCGACCGGGGCAACAGAACCATGGCGTCGCGGCCACGAATTTTCTGGGCCGCCAACGCGGCCTTCAACTGTCCCGACCAAGGCTGCTGCAAGTCACGATGAAACTCGCCAACGGCCAGCACGCGCGGCATCGCCGATTCGCGCCGTACGTACATGTAGCGAGTCATATCGTCGCTGGGACTGATAATCACACATGTTCGCGAACGACGCTGATCCCACAAATTCAACATGACCTGCCGCTATCTTGGTTACAATTACTCACCGATTGCCGACGCACTGCGTCGAACGTCTCTTCCGAGCGGTTCTGAAAACCTGTCTTTCGCCACACGGCTGTCATGTGCCGCACCAGGCGATTCACTCATACCCACCGCACTCATAGTCTGATGATAGTTGACTGCCAAAGCGGCGCGAACGTCTGCCGTGTAAAGTTCTCGAAGAAATACCTGTTTTGTGCGGCCCGCGGAACCATCCAAGACTACCTCCAAACCCGTTACAGCGGTTCCGTCCAGGAAATACCCCCACACCTGCGCCCGAAAGACGTCGCCGCCCACAGTGATGTACGGCAACAGATCCTGCATCTGTTGCCGATCGACGAGCCCTTCGGCCAATAGCCATGTTTCGTGGATGCGATTCCCCGGCCCGTCGATGGAGGACTCGCGCGAGGACATAATGCGGTCGACAATCGTTTCATCCGTCCCCGGTATCGCCAGTAAAACTTCCCGAGGAGCCTTATTGACATTTACGCGTCCTACAATCGTTCGGTCGGGTGTCGTTGTCAACTGATCGGCAACGCGAACAAGTCCAACCTCACCGGCAAGATTTGTCTCGTCGATGGGACTTGCAACCGTGACCGTGTCGGCGCCCTGCGGTACCGCGACCGTCGCCCCAATCAACTCGACAATGCTCGAGATCGGATGAGCCAAAGGGATGGACAGATCGGGTTCCAGCGCACCGGCGCCACTTACGCTCCCCGAACTTCCTCCCGGCCCGTACTGGCGATAGAGGACAATGAACTGCGCCCATTCCGGCGATACTCGATCACGCAGTTGCATGTATAACTCTGACACATTGTCCGAATTGACGAAGACCCGGGGTCTACCATCGTAAGCCTCGTTCCGCTCGGCACTGTAAACCGTCAAGAAATCCTGCCAGCGGTGTTGTGCAACCTGCGTTCCTTGGTCGGTCCAGCTGCCCGAAATGGCGGCCGTCTCGTCGATCTGCGTCGCGCTCGTATCTCCATTCGTACCCCACAACGATAGGCTCGCACGAGTGGTTGGACCAGTCGTCGCGGAACCGGTTGTCGCTGTGGTCGATGGCCCCATCGGATGCGCTGGCGCAGAAAGCAGCTGATCCATCACGTCGTCCGTCATCCCGGGTATCGCTTGCAAGCACGATCGCGCGAGACCCGGCTGCGATTCTTCCCATTTCAACAGTGCCAACAGGTTCAGCTTGCCCGATTCACACTCAATCGCACTTGTGACAACTTCATCCGTATGAATGTCGACGTTCGGTCGCGCCGAAGTCCAAGGACCAATCGCGAGCCGACAGGTTGTATTGTCAAGTTGGCCATTCGAGAAGGACTCGGTACCTGAACTCGACGCGGCACCATTAAGGGAATCCTCTGGTGCAAACAGGATCTGATCGCGCAACGTTGCCGAGTTGCCCTGCCATCCGCCGACTTCGTCGCGCGCTTGCCGTGGCATTTCAATCTGAGCTGCCAACAATTCGCGCGCCGACAGTGCAGCTTGCCTCGCCGCCAATTCGTCATTCGCAGCACGTGCTGCCAGGTTTTCCGTCTGCATGTCGAGCAAAAAGCCCGTGGCAACAACTCCCAACATCAGCACAATGACCAACACGACCAGAATCAACATTCCGCGTCGTTGTCTCCCCGCGACACGATGCTTCGCTACATGTTGCTTCGCTGCCTGGCAACTCACGGCGTCTCCTCCGGCGCTCGTCCGCTGCTTAACGCTTCGCTCGTTTCCATCATCCATTTCGGTTCACCGATTAGCTGGTCAATCGCCAGCACAAACCGGTATTCTGTTTGAAATGGTTCGATGTCCTGCAGATCGCTGCCGATCACTAGCAGTCCCTCATGGGTTGTTTGCCCTTCGTCGTGTAATAACAACTCCGCTAAGCGAGGAGCTTGCCTGCCATCGGCGTTGGGGTCCAGGTCAAACGCCACCTCAATGGCCAATGGCAATTGTTTCTTTGCCATGCTATCCCATGACGATTGCCAATGCTGACCGTCGAAGTAACGCAGTCTGAACCGAACCACTTCGGGAACATCGTCACGAATCTCCCGGGGGATAATTCCGTTGGGATCTGTGGCCTGCGCGCCAACGTCCATCGTCAGCTCCGAGGACGCGAATGCCGGATCCGGCACCCCGCGATTCAGTCGTGTGTCCGTCGGCGGACTTGCACCGTCTCGACTTTGCTCACCCAAGACCGTGCCTGACTGTTGCAGTGCGCGTTCGGTCCGCAAGAGCCCCATCGTGTTGGAAATCGTTTGCGTTTCCAGCGAGGCATCCCCGCCGACCGTCAACGTGCCGGGTGCTACCGGGCGGCCCAAATTGTCGTTCGATTCCGCCTCCGGGATTTCTGAATCATTGAAAGTGCCGCGGTCCATTGGCACCGGATAGGACGTAAACGCGTAGACGATTTCAGACAATCCACCGGCAACGGGCTTCTCCGTCGATGGTTCGAGATTGTCTCCTTCTTGTTGCGATGATTCGTCGCCGGACGCTTGCATGGCAAAGGGCCCGTCTGGTGGCATCAGGGAAGCGTCTCCTTCGCGACTGAGAAGCTCATCGACGTGCAGTTGACCAACCAGTAGCGTCAGTTTTTCCTCATTCCCCACCAACGCCGTAATCGCACGATTGGTGGTCACTGGTGTGTTATCGGTAGCCGTCAAACCGGATGTCGAATACGGCGATGCACTATTTGAACCGTCAAGTGGCACGGTAGGAACTTGCCAGATTGCCTCCTGTGCCTGTGCCGCTCGCAGAGCACCGCTGTCTTCTGGCTTGAGCAAGGTGATTCGGCGCAGGTCGGAGGCCATCTGCAGATGAAGAGCGCGGACCAGTTGCAGTTTGGTCGCGGAACTTTGCGATCGCTCTTCTAACTTTGTGTAGGTTGCGAACAGCGACCAACATAGTGTCAGCAAGGTGGCGACGAGCCCGAGTGCGATGATGGTTTCCAAAAGAGTGAAGCCACTGTGGCGAACGGAATCTGATTGTCGAATCGTGCTCGTCATGGCGTCGACCTCGACGACAATAGCGATTGACCTTCGGACGATGACATCGAGCCCATCAGACTGGGGTCGCTGGGGGAAGCGATGCGCAACCACCGCACCAACTCATAGGAGAATCGCCGTGGACCTGGCGAAGCGTCGTCCGTCGTCGATTCGACGATTCTCGGTGCGTTGACCGACCCAGGATCACTCGCAGATGGTGTCGGGTCCTTCGTTGCCCTCACTTTGACCGCCAACAGGCCCGGTACGCCAACCTCCTGCCACGTGACATCTACTTGCCATTGTGGATATAGTGGATCCAGCTGCGGTTCCATCAACTGCAATGGAGTAACGCCGCTGACGATCTCATCGATCCGATTTTGGCACAACATCTGCCCGATGACTCGATCTTCCGCCCGCCGCGCATGTCCCTCACCGTTGCTCAAAAGCCCCAGTAACAATACGACACCGGCGGCCAAAATCCCGGTGCTGATCATGACCTCCAGGAGCGAAAACCCGCGGCGTCGCGCGCGCGACGATCGTGCTACGTTGAAGTGCGTGCTTGCGTCGGCACGTCCAGACAGGTTGGCAGCAGAGTATCGCATTTCGACGGTCAACGAACAGGCTCGCTCGCACGATTGAAGTTATTCGACGGATTCCCAGACGCGCTCACGGCGTTCCGCTCCATGTTGTTGACAGCACGATTTCCGACCAGTGACTTGTTTTCAGTGGCTGCGTTCGGGTCCTTCATTTCATCGGGTGGCGGAGGTTGCACGACTTCCATCGTCGTTGCGCCGGTCAAACCGCGGACTTGGACCTTGATCCGGTACCCCGATCGACTGCTGGGATCTTCCAACTGAAAATTGGCCGAGTTGGCTCGGCCATTGGGGTAAAAGACCACCAATTCTTGCCAGTGAGATAACGCCACGCTGTCGGGTTGACCAGCGCCAATCTCCATCGTCGCCGGGCCGGTATCGTCTCGCTGAGAGACATCAAAACGCACATTCGTCGCGTCCAAATTTGTCAACTGTCGACCAGGATCCACGAAGACGACGTCATCTGACAAATAGCGTAATGCTGGTGGACGCGTTCTCGGGTCGACCCATCCGGCGCGATCGCTAAATCGATCACCAGGATCACCGGTGGACTGTGTAAGGGGTTGGTCGCGAAAGGTGCCATTACCGCGTGTGCCGTTTCCTCCTGTATCATTTCGTCCTGAACGACCGAAGGTCATCGAGCCATTGGCCAGCCCCCCCTGATCTTCTGGCGAACTCCCTGCGAACGAGTCGTTAATAGTACTGTTGAAATGATCCGGGGGCCGCGTGCCGACCGCATATTGGGACGTGCCAGGAACATAAAACAGTCGCAACGGATAACCGCCGGAAACTGCGGCTTGCCTGGCCTCTGCAAGTTCGGCTTTCAGCTGGAGAGCGGAATCTTGCAGGCGTGCTCGATCGCTACGTCGACTCAACCGCGGCCAGGCAATCGCCATCACGCCGGCCAAAATGGCCAGTACGATCATCAGTTCCAACAGCGTGTAGCGGCGTCGGTGCAGATGCTGTGCGGTCGACATCGTAACTATTTACTGTCGTTCATTGTGGCACCATCCGTGTCTGCGGAACTGTTTTCACCATCGGTTCCCGTAGATTCTCGCCAATTGACGATGTCGTCATCCGTGTTGGCCTCGCCATCGGGACCGTTGGAGGAGATGTTAGGAAAATCGCGAGTGCCGTGAGTGGGAGGGTACTCGTAAGTGAAAGCGTTCCCCCAGGGATCGGCAGGAATTACTTCCTCGTCCAGGTACGCACCGTCCCACTTATCGGCTTTGGCCTCGTCCGATGGCCGCTTGATCAACGCCTCCAGGCCATCTTCCGTGCTGGGAAACGTCTTCATGTCGGTGGTATACATCTTGAGCGCCGATTCGAGATTACCGATCTGCACTTTCGTCGCCTTAATATCTGCCTTTCGTTGCGACCCCAACAACCGTGGTGCGGCAATCGCAAAAAGCATCACAAGGATGATCAACACGATCATCAATTCCAGCAGCGTCAGACCTTTACGGCGTTGAAGTGATTTGTTTTTCATTTTCGGACCCCCCCATCGATATCTGGTTATTTTTTGTTGTTAGTCGATTGCCGAATTCAAATCGAACACCGGCAACAGAACTCCGATGATGACGAACATGACCATCCCGCCGATGGTCAGCAACATGAGTGGCTCAACTAGTCGCACGAGCACGTCCAATTGCCGTTCGACGCGACTGTCAGTGCGGTCGGCGATTTTCACGAGTACCTGATCGAGTGTATTGGATTCTTCAGCGACGCGGATCATCGCCATGACTTGGGCAGGAATCAAGCCACTCGCCGCCAACGGTTGTGACAGCAAATTGCCCGAGGAAATATTTTGAGCGGACTCGCGTATTGCCTCTTGCAGCAGCACGTTTCCGACAGCGGCACCGCTGATATCGAGTGACTTGAGAATCGGGACGCCGTTTCGCAACATGGTTCCCAATACCCGACAGAATCGTGAGACCGCGGTATCATGCAAGATCTTTCCGACGACCGGTATCTTCAGTTTCAGTCCGTCGGCGACACGACGTCCGCGTTCGGACTTTAGTAGCCGCTTGACGGCAAGAACCATCGCGGTAATCGTGATGGCGGCGACCAGTCCGTAACGGACCAGTCCGTGACTGAGAGCCAACAGAATGCGAGTGATCAGCGGCAGCTCGACGCCCCCCCGTACGAGACGCGAAAAGAAGGACTCGAACATCGGCACAATGAACGTTACCAATCCCACGGTGATGATCGACCCCACGATTGCCAGGACGATCGGATATGCCATCGCTCCGACGACCTTTCCTCGCAACTCGTCCTGTTTGCGCATAAACGACGCAACCCGTTGCAGCGATTCCTCCAGGAATGCCCCTTCCAATCCAGCTCGCACCATGTTCACGCATAACGAAGAAAAGACGCGTGGATGCGCAGCCAAGGCGTCGTCGAGGTTACGGCCGTCCGATACTGTTCGCCGCACATCCGTCCAGACCTCGCGCATGCTCGCGTCGGCCGATTGCTCGGATAAAATCGAAAGGGACTCGATCAACGAAACACCATTTCCCAATAGATCACCGAGCTGAGTCAGGGCGTCGGCAATGATCTCGTTCTTGATGCGTCGCGGAAAGCTCTGAAGCAGCCGAGCCCAAGGGGAGTCGGCGGTGGACTGTTGGTCGCGGACTTCCAAGGGGTAGAGCGACATCTGCCGCAATAGCCCCATCGCCTCGCGCTGGCTGTTGGCCGCGATCACGCCCGACGTATTTTCGCCGGTTATCGTCTTGGCGGTGTATGCGAATTCTGCCATGGGTGGGAATTGTCAGGTAGGACTATGTGTCCGATTTTGTGACACGTAGCACTTCATCAACGGAGGTATCGCCAGCCAGTACCTTGCACCAACCATCGTCGCGCAGGGTCGTCATGCCAGCCCGTATGGCCGCTTGCTTTACATCTTGGGAAGCGACTCGCTTGGAAATCAGGTCGCGTGCTTCGTCGTTGGCGACTAGCAACTCGTAGATGCCCATCCGGCCTCGGTATCCGTTGCCGCGGCAGGCCGGGCATCCAACCGGCCGGTAAATGGTCGCATCATGTTGTTGAAATAATTCCCACGGAAAATCCTCGGGAACGTCAACCGACGCCGGATCGACCGGCGCGCGACACTCCACACATAACCGCCGGACCAAACGCTGTGCCATGACGCCTTCCACGGTACTGCTCACCAAAAACGGTTCGACGCCAATGTCCGTCAGCCGCATAAAGGCACTGGCGGCGTCGTTCGTATGCAATGTGCTGAACACCAAGTGTCCCGTCAATGCGGCCTGCGTCGCGTTTTCCGCCGTCTCCAAGTCGCGGATTTCCCCGACGAGTACAACGTCGGGATCGTGTCGCAGAATGCTGCGTAAGCTGGCAGCAAATGTCAGCCCGACTTTCGCGTGGACCTGAATCTGGTTGATGCCATCCAACTGGTACTCGATCGGATCCTCCGTCGTGATGATCTTCGTCTCTTCGTTTTTGATCTCGCTGAGTGCCGAGTACAACGTCGTTGTTTTACCCGATCCGGTCGGGCCTGTCACCAATAAGATGCCGTGCGGCAAGCGAATCAAACGCTGGAACCTTTCGTAGATCTGCTCGGACATGCCGATGCCGCGGAGCGAAAAGTTGAGATTCGACTTGTCCAAGATTCGCATCACCACGCCTTCGCCATGCAGCATCGGTATGATCGATACGCGAATGTCGACTTCGCGGCCCTTGACCCGCATCTTGATGCGACCGTCCTGTGGCACCCGCTTTTCCGCAATGTTCAGCCGTGCCATGATCTTCAAGCGACTGACGATCGCCGCTCGAAACTGATTCATCTCCGGTGGCGTCGGCTGCCGCTGCAATACGCCGTCGATACGATACCGGATCTTGATGCCGTGCTCCTGAGCCTCAACGTGGATGTCGCTTGCCCGCGCTTCAATCGCCTCGCCCAAGATCTCATTAACCAACCGTACCACCGACGCCTGTTGAGCCATCTCGGCGTCTTCGCGATCCTGCCCGTCTAACCCATCGAACCCCTCCAGCTCCGGCACGTCACGTTGCAACGCCAACAAGCCATCGATCGTCTCCGCACCCACCCCCAAATGGCTCTTGATCAACTGCCGCAACTGATCCGATTCCACTAATACCGGCTTCACCACGCAACGCAAGGATACACCAATCGAATCAATCGCCTGGAACCCCATCGGATTGCTCACCGCCAACGTCAACTCGTCCCCCTCGCGCCGGATCGGAAACACCTCATAGCGATGAATCATCTTCAACGGAAAAGCCTCAAGCAGCGACGTGTCGACCTGCACCCCCTCCAAATCCACCAACTCCAATCCCAACGCCACCGCGATCGCGCGCAATAAGTCCCGCGACGATGAAAATTGAAATCCTTCGGCCACCTCCGTTAACGATTGACGGGACTCAAGGGCCTCCCACACCGTGCGAAGCTGACTGCGGTCAAGTCCCTGTAGCGTGGCTGGTTGATGCATGGCGGTGTCTACCAAAACTGTCTCCGTACACGTATTGCAATGTCCCTAACAACGTGCGTCGGACAAATCGCGGGTAGGTTGTGGTGGGTAGGTCTGGAGTGAGGAAGGGGGTAGGTACGATCTTGAGCCCATGCCTTCACGGTGCCACGGACAACGCACTCGTCGGAATCGCTACATCCTGCATAGCTTTCCGCCCTAAGTCTAAGCCCGTTGCTATTTCACTGCAAGAGAAATCTCGAAAGCCACCCCCCCACCAGAGGTACTTGCCAGCTACATTTGACTCGGCAGGTCCGGAAGTAGTGATTGGGTTGCGGGCGGCAAGGTTCAATCGCGGCGCCAAATCCGAAACAATACGTAGGACGCAAGTGATCATTGCTTCTGGCCGGCCACCCCAGCCCACAGAATCATCACAGCCCGTGTAAAGCACAAAGTGCATTAAAGTTGGCAAGATCAAATTCGATTTTGGATGCCGTGGTTGCTTCGGCGGTATCGACGGGCAGGGGGCGCCGCTACAATTGGGGGTGGCTCGCTGGATCCGAGCGCGACACTTTTTTTGCTTCTCATGGAAGAGTGGTGGTCGGACAGGAGTCACAACGATGACGTCACACGTAATATCGGACAGATTGATTTCGGACAGAATATCGGACAGAATATCGGACAGATTGGACCTCAAGGGTCAGGAGCTCGATTCGCGGGGCGACGAAAGTCAGTTCGTGGACCGGGAGGAGTTCTGTCAGCAGTTGATCAGCCGGCGGCGCATTGTGCGGATCGACAATTGGTCGGGGAATGTGCTGGGGTTGCAGGACGTAGAAACCGGCTCATGTTGCTTGATTCGGCGAGAGTCGCTGTACTCTTTGGACGCGGCTGCTGACGACTAGCGATTGATCGTCTGCGGCATGCCGTACGTACTTGGAACCGACGAAGCTGGATATGGCCCCAATCTTGGTCCGCTGACCATTGCTGGGACGTTATGGTATCTGCCGGACGACGTCGCGGTCGAATTGCTGCCGGAGCGATTGAGCGATGTCGTGAGACGGGACGGTAGAAACTTGGGCGACGGGCAAATTGCCATTGCCGATTCCAAGTTACTCTACGCATCGGGGCGCGGGCTGCAGTTACTTGAGCGCGCGGTCTGGGCGACCTTAGGTGCCGTCGGGCGAACGGCAGATTCTTGGCGGGATATTTGGCAGCAGTTGGCACAGACAAGCACGTGGCAGATCGACGATTCCCCGTGTTATCGCGAGTACGATGAGCGGTTGCCGGTCGATTTGGTCGCACGTTCGATCGAGCTGGCCACCGCCAATTTTCTTCGCGTACTTGCGGATCGTGGCATTCGCATTCTTGACGCACAAGTTGCCGCCGTCTTTCCGTCGCAATTCAATGCATCGGTCGAACGCTGGGGAAACAAGAGCACATTGCTGTCAATCACCACCTTGGAATTGATCCGCAATATGCTGGCGTCGACCGGCGATGGTTCGGCACTGGTGCTGTGCGACAAGCATGGTGGACGGAACAATTACGTCCCATTGTTGCACGAAGTTTTCGAGGACGGTTTCGTTCAAGTTTGCGAGGAGGGACGGGCGTGCAGTAGCTATCGGCTGGGCCCGTCAAATCGGCGAATGGAGATCCGCTTTCAAGCCAAAGGGGAATCGCATCTGCCGGCAGCGTTGTCATCGATTCTGGCCAAATACCTGCGGGAATTGGCGATGCGTGCGTTCAACGCCTTTTGGCGCGTTCACCAACCGGGATTGCGACCAACGGCAGGGTATCCGGTCGATGCCAAACGCTTTTTCTCCGAAACTGCCATTGCGCGGCAGAAACTTGGAATCGCCGATCATACGATTTGGCGATGCCGATAAGTCCATCTATGATTATTATTGATTGGGTTCTACGAATAACTGGTGCACACGAAAACAAATGTCGAGCATGTCAAACGAAGAAGATATCTACGAAGAGCACGTGATGGATCATTACGAGGATCCGTATCATCGCGGCAAATGTCCTCAGCATACGCACGAGCACGAGGACGACAACCCGCTATGTGGCGACGTTGTATCGGTAGAATTGCGGATTGATCGCGGTGGCAACATTGCCGAGGCGTGGTTCGACGGGGATGGCTGTTGCATCAGTCAGGCGTCGGCATCCATGCTGATGGAAGCGATCGAGGGGAAGTCGACGGTGGAGGTCCAACAGTTCACAGCCGAACAGATGCTACAACTATTTGGTCCTCGATTGACGCCGAACCGCCAAAAATGCTGCCTGTTGCCGTGGCGAGTTGTTCAGGCGGCCATCTTCTCGCCTGTCGATGGCAATGACGACGATCGGCCACCAGGCAAGGGGATGGAGGGCCCTAATCTCGGTGAAGAGCAATAACCTCTAGTAGGACATCGAAGCCATATCATGAACATCTCGACAATTCGCTTGCCGCTGGAGCCCAATTCCTGGCGCGCCGATTTTCCGATCCTCTCCCGTCCGGTGCGTGACGGCCAGCCATTGGTCTACCTCGATAACGCCGCGACAACCCAGCGGCCGCGGCAGGTGATTCAAGCCATCGTCGACACCTACGAAAACCACTATGCCAACGTGCATCGTGGAATTCATTGGCTAAGTGACCAAAGCACCGACTTGTTCGAAGACGCGCGCCAAAAGATTTCCAAGTTCATCAATGCCAACTCGGAACAGGAAGTGATCTTTACTACGGGTACGACGATGGCGATCAACCTGGTTGCCCGCAGCTGGGGTGATGCCAACATCCGGACGGGGGACGAAATTCTACTCACCGAAATGGAGCATCACGCCAATCTGGTCCCGTGGCACCAACTGCAGGAGCGCACCGATTGCCGGCTGCGCCATATCCCGATCACCGACGATGGTCAACTCAATCTGGCGACGCTTGATACACTGTTGACAGACCGCACCAGGCTGGTGTCGATAACGCACGTATCGAACGTTTTGGGGACGATCAATCCGGTTGCGGAGATCGTCGCGCGGGCGCATGCAGCGGGAGCCATCGTACTGGTAGATGCAGCTCAAAGTGCTCCGCATTCGCCACTGGACGTCCAACAATTGGATGCCGATTTTGTGGCATTCAGCGGGCACAAGATGATGGGGCCGTCCGGCGTTGGCGTGTTGTACGGCAAGCAGTCGTTGCTGGAAGCGATGCCACCGTTCTTGGGCGGTGGCAATATGATTCGTCGAGTGAAGCTGGATCGTTTTGAGCCAGCGGATTTGCCAGCCAAATTCGAGGCGGGGACGCCGCCGATTGTACCTGCCATCGGTTTGGGGGCGGCGATCGATTATCTCCTCCAAGTGGGGTTGCAGAAGATTCATGATTACGAACAAGTGCTCACACAATACGCTCACGAAACACTCGGGCGGATTCCGGAGTTCCATAGCTTGGGACCAGCCCCCGAACGGAAGGCCGGCATCGTCAGCTTTACCATGGATGGAATCCATCCGCACGATGTTGCCCAATTGCTGGACAGACATGGCATCGCCGTGCGGGCCGGTCACCACTGTGCGATGCCACTGCATAAGAAACTAGGGATCACCGCCAGTTCGCGTGCAAGTTTCTACTTCTACAATACGCCGGCGGAAATCGACCAACTGGCGGCGGCTCTGGAAGATGCTTTGCGCGTCTTTCGACGACGCTAAATGTGTTCAATACCTCGAACCTCGAGGTATTCCGGCGATTCCTAATGTTAGTCTTATGTCCAGCGTTTCGGCGTGTGAACGGTCCGCACGTCGAACCACTGCATACCGGCCCGCCGCGCCGCTTCGATGCCCAAGTCGGAATCTTCGTAGACACAACAGGCCTGCGGCGCGACACCCAGCAGCGACGCGACCCGCAAAAATACATCCGGCTCCGGCTTGTGGTGCTCGGTATCCTCTGAGCCGACAACGCACTGAAACAGTTGCGCGATCCCCAACCGCTGCAAAATGTCGCGCACAATGTCGCGGCCCGATCCCGATCCGACTCCCATCGGAAGCCGGCCGTGATGGGCGCGCGCCACGTCGACGACCGGTGTGATCGGTAGCACTTGTCCCAGCGAGGCAAGAAAACAGCTTTCCTTCTCTTCCGCGACAGCGAGGGCATCGACCGTAACCTGCTGTTCGTCCGCTAACATCTTCACGATCTTGGCGGGTGGGCATCCACCCAGAGCATAAAAACGATCTTCATCGAATTGAATCCGGTAACGCTCGAGCGTCGTGCGCCAAGCCAAGTAGTGGATCGGCATCGTATCGGCCAACGTCCCATCGCA
>JAGQPD010001341.1 GCA_020426865.1 Planctomycetales bacterium | reverse complement strand
GTCGTCCACAACGAATGCTACGGCGGTGTGACCGACGTCGAGTTCATCGAACGAATGGTCCGTGGGCATGCTGAGCAAGGTGTCCCGCTGGTGGTTATCCACTGTTCGATGCACAGCTATCGTAACGCGCGCACGGATGAATGGCGGAAGTTGCTCGGAGTGACATCGAAAAGGCATGAGTCAGTGAAGCGTCCGTTGGCCGTGGTGTCGCGCGACGCCGACCATCCGATCATGCGCGGGATTCCCACCAATTGGAGCACGCCCAACGGCGAACTCTACATCATCGAACACAATTGGCCCGATTGCCATATTCTCGCTACGGCGAAGAGCGTCGAGACAAACAAGGATGAAACCGTGGTGTGGGTCAACCAATATGGCAAAGCGAAGACCTTCGGAACCACACTTGGGCACCACAATGAGACGATGATGACAAACGAATGGTTAGCTACCGTTTCGCGAGGGTTGTTGTGGGTATGCGGTAAACTGGGCGATGACGGTACGATTGGCGATGGTTACAGTGGGACAGGGATCAGTCCCATCATTTTGCCCACCGTTGGCGGTGGATCGGAGCAGAAGCCGACGGAAGCGAAACGATAGCCGATAGGTGTATTCGATATGTTTGTCAGCATCTTTAACGATGTGATTGGGCCGGTCATGCGCGGGCCGTCCAGCTCGCACTGTGCTGCAGCGCTGAGGATCGGCCGCCTGGCTCATGATCTGATGGGCGGTGAAATCACGGATGTGCTCGTGCAATTCGATCGCGGCGGTTCGCTCCCGACAACGCATGCCAGCCAAGGCTCGGATATGGGGCTTTGCGGCGGCTTGCTCTACTGGTCTGCCGACGATGACCGCCTGCTCCATTCCGAACAGTCGCTGGCCAGCGCCGGGATCAACTTGCGCTATGAAACGATTGATTGCCATGACCCACACCCCAACACCTATCGATTGACCCTGACGAATCATCACGGCACGCGACGGTTGGTTGCCATCTCTACGGGCGGAGGTATGATCGAGGTAATTGAGCTCGACGGCGTCCGGCTGTCACTGATGGGCGATTTCCATGAAACCGTCTTGCGCGTCGAGCCGGCGTGCATCGCCGCGGTTGTGCAGCGGTTAGAACAACAAGGATTCGATTTCGTTTCGAAGTATGAAACGCGCGATACGGTGCTGCTGCGAGCAGCCGGGCAGCAGCGAATTAGTGACGAGCAGGTGACGCAGCTTCTGGCCATTTCTGGCGTGGTTGACGTGCGACGGTTGGCACCCGTGTTGCCCGTCATGTCACGAGCAGGATTGTCAGTTCCGTTTCAAGCCTGTCGCGAGATGCTCCAATGGGACGCTGGCCGGCAGACACCACTGTGGCAGCTCGGCCTGCACTACGAAATGGTCCGCGGGGGATTGGCCGCTGACGACGTGTTAGAAAAAATGTTGGCGATCGTTCGGATCTGGCGTCGGTCGATTGCCAGCGGCGTGGCAGGCACGGAATTTGACGACCGCATATTACCCGCACAGGCGCCGCAGTTTCAACACGCTTTGCAGGCCGGCAAATTGCTGGACGCCGGCACGCTCAATCGGATCATCCTCTATGCCACGGCACTGATGGAAGTGAAAAGCAGTATGGGAGTGATCGTCGCCGCGCCGACCGCCGGTGCCTGTGCCGCACTCCCCGGAGCGGTGATCGGGATGGCCGAAGCAATGCACAAGAGCGAGGGGGAGATGGCCCGCGCGATGCTGGCTGCTGGAATGATCGGCGTTTTCATCGCGACACACTGGTCGTTCGCCGCCGAAGTAGGTGGTTGCCAGGCCGAGGGTGGCTCTGCCGCTTGCATGGCCGCTGCCGCCTTGGTTACACTCGCCGATGGAACACTCGACCAAGCGTTGGCTGCCGCGTCGATGGCGTTGCAGAGCATGATTGGTCTCGTTTGCGACCCGGTTGGAAATCGAGTGGAGGTGCCATGCCTGGGGAAGAACGTCATGGCGGCCAGCAACGCCGTGGCGTGCGCGAATATGGCACTCGCCGGCTTCGATCAAGTTGTTCCGCTCGACGAAGTCATCGAGACAGCCAAGCGCGTCTCGCAGCAAATGCCACGCGAACTGCGGTGTACGGGACTTGGCGGACTCTGCCTCACACCCACCTCGCAGCGCATTGAACAGCAACTGGCAAACGGAACGCCTCCGTCACTGGCAGTGTCGTGTTCGGCTTGCACGCCCGCGATTCTGCCCACCCATCGGCTCTCCCGCGAGTGAATCGCGTGTTCGCGCGTGTTCGCAGGAATTATACGAATGCCCAGGCGTTCCAAGATCGGCGCGAGATGGTCTGGGATCGAGCCTTTGCCGTCGCGTACAATGCAGCCCGACACAATTCTGTTACGGTCCAGCGCCGGGATCGCAGTCATACTCGGCATCGC